>JAOZRC010000454.1 GCA_029940345.1 Desulfobacterales bacterium | reverse complement strand
TTCCTGGTTTGTCTGCGCAATGATAAGGGCGGTGAAGCAGACATTATCCGTGAGGGGGATTGTCTAGGCATACAGATGATTTTAGGCAAACAGAGGTGAATTGAAAAAAATATACCCAAAGCAAGTCGGGTTACTAACATGTACGTTGTAAGACGGATAGATTGTTTGTAAGATAACACATAAAAATTTAATAGGAACCGTATCTTGTCAAACATCCGAATTTGAGTTATACAATTATCCATGCCTATCCGGTTAACACAGGCTGGTGCTTTAGGCATGGTAGTTGAGCTGCCGGGACGTGTATGAGGGTGCAACCGAATCCGGTGAGATATAGGTGGTAACCTGTGCTAGCCGGATAGGCATGCAATTTTCTTATGCAACAAATCCCGTAGGAACCAAATAGATAAAGTGTGAACTGGTTTCAGGCTATTTTGAAAGATGCCCCTGTTTGCTCTGGGCATCGGTTTTATAGTCGCCTTTATAGCAGGGCTACTCGCATGCAAATGGATGATTAGTATTGTAAAAAAGAGGTAAATCACTTTATTTTGCTGCAAATTGCCTGGTGATTGGTTTTAAAGCGATATTAATTCATTGTTAACATCTATCTGACATTCATACTATCTAAGGAATATACGAAAATGCTTATTGCACAGGATTTAAGGCGTTTTGAGAATAATCTCGCACCAACTATTTTCAGAAAGTTTATTGATATGCCGGGCAGAGTGGTTTATGATGGGAGTAATTTTAAAATCAAAATCAGAAAAAGAGCTCATACCCCTGTGTTGAAAGAGGTAAAGAAATTACAAAAACCGTTTCATGTTCCATGGCTCTCAGATAAATCTATAGAAATAATTTGGACCGCATGATTGGGGGGCTATTTTGACGATAAAACTTGCTGTGAAAATCGGTGTTTGATGAAAATGGAAAAAGACATACGCCGCGAGAATGGTTTATCGCGCCGATAGAAGTGATTGAGCAAACCATAGAATTAATCATAAATGGGAAAATAGTGAATCATCAATTTGATGCGGAAAATATGACAATCGTAAATAGAAGTTGAGAATGTGAGGCTCTGCCCGCATAGCGGGCGAAGCCTCACCATCAGCGGCGAAACCTAGACGACATCCCAATGAGAAACAAAGAATCCTCGTTAAACTTCATAAAAATAACTGGCATAGGGAAAACAGCTCAGGCAATGGGAATAAACCGTTCGGCTTTATGGCGAAAAATGAAGCTGTATAAGCTCTCTCCTTGAATTAAAATGGCAGAGGCCAGGTGTCAGTTTTCAATATTCGATGTTCAATTCATCGTGTTGCAAATTCGATTCATAATGTTGCAATTTGTTTTGCAACATCTCTACAACACCGTTTATTGGGCTTTTAGGATAATAATTGTTGCTGTTAAACCTTTGTTTCAATGTTGCAATATTGCAACACCATATCTTTTTTTGAGGCTTTTTTCTGTCACTTAAATAAATTTATAATTAAAAACAGTAAGTTAAAATTAAATTGATTCATTGGCACATAATTTGCATCCCTTATTGATAAATTTTATGCTCAAACAATTTTTAGAACTAGCTAATATGACCGCTCAAAAGAAAAAAATCCTGATTGTGGATGACGAACCGAATATGCGCATTTTTTTATCCAATCTGCTGCATTCGGACGGATTTGATTCGATTGACGCCATAGATAGCGATGAGGGATTGCGTAAAGCGCTCGAATATTCTCCGGATGTGATTATCCTGGATGCAATGCTACCGAGTGAAGCCGGCCTGCGCATTTACCACAGTCTGAAATGTGATGCCAGGCTAAAGCAAATCCCGGTTCTCATGCTTGCAACCTTAAATAAAAAAACGTTCACCCACTATCGCTTATCGCAAAATATCCAACGGGGCTGCGTTTTACCCGAACCGGAAGCATATTTGGAAAAACCGCCGGAAGCCGAAGAACTTCTTAATATTGTGCGCCGACTGTCGCATTCCGCATCGGTGAAGCCAGCAACGAGTACTGAAGCAAGAGGGAGATAGCAGCCTGGCTATCTCAAACGGAAAGGAAAAAAGATGTCCGTCAAAATCGGTTTTTATATCTGTCACTGCGGCATCAATATCTCCTACAAAGTTCGTGTAGGGGAAGTGGCGGCTTTTGCCCGTAAATTAAAAAATGTGGTTGTGTCCCGGGATTACAAGTTTATGTGTTCCGATCCGGGACAGGAAATGATCGAAAAAGACATCAGAGAGATGGGCCTGAACCGTATAGTGGTGGCTTCGTGTTCGCCCCGGTTGCATGAAAAAACATTTCAGGGGGCCTGTTTACGAGCTGGTTTGAACCCTTACTATTTCCAGATGGCATCTGTGCGTGAGCAGGTTTCCTGGGTGACCGAGGATGAAGATGAAGCGACGCAAAAAGCCAAGACGCTGGCTGCTGGCGCCATTAATCGCGTCAACTTTAATCAGGCGCTTGAAACCCGTGAAGTCAGCGTTCATCCGGACATTATGATTGTTGGCGGCGGCATCGCCGGCATGCAGGCGGCGCTTGATATCGGCGCATCCGGCCATAAGGCGTATCTAGTTGAAAAAGATCCCACTATTGGCGGCCACATGCTTCAATTCGATAAAACCTTTCCGACGCTTGACTGCGCTGCGTGTATCGGTACGCCTAAAATGGTTGATGTGGCTCAAGATAAAAACATAGAGCTGTTTTCATATAGTGAAGTAAAGGATATATCCGGCTACATTGGCAATTATACCGTCACAATTGAGCGCAAGCCCCGTTACGTGCAGGAGGGTGTTTGCACCGGCTGTGGCGAATGCACGACTGTCTGTCCGGTTTCCCAGCCAAGTGAATGGGATGTCGGTCTCGGAGATCGCAAAGCGATCTACCGTCCTTTTCCACAGGCCGTGCCAATTACTTTTTGCATCGATAAAAAAGACCGGGCGCCCTGTGTCACCGCTTGTCCGGCGCACACCAATGTTCAAGGCTATGTTCAAATGATCAAAGCGGGCAAATACAAAGAATCCGTGAAACTGATCATGGAAACAATACCGCTGCCCGGCGTACTGGGACGGATTTGCCCCCATCCGTGTGAAGCGCAGTGTAGGCGTCTGGAGGTGGATGACGCAGTTGCAATCCGGGATTTGAAACGCTTTGCCGCCGATCAGATTGATTTCGACACACTGCCAATCCCGGAGATTGAAGAAAAGGAAAAAAAGGTGGCTGTTATCGGTTCCGGGCCGGCGGGTTTAACCGTTGCTTACGACCTGCGTCTGGCCGGTTTCCAGGTCACCATTTTTGAAGCGCTGGATCAATTAGGCGGTATGCTCAAGGTTGGTATTCCCGATTACCGTCTGCCACCGGAAATATTGGACCGCGAGATCGGTTACATCCTCAAGACAGGCGTTGAGGTGCGCACCGGCGTTAAATTAGGGTCGGACATCCGTTTTGAAGACCTTGCCAAAGAAGGCTTTGATGCTGTTTTCCTGGGCATCGGCGCCCATAACGGCATGCAACTGGGCATCAGCGGTGAACAAGGAACCCTGGGCGTTACAGATGCGGTGCAGTTTCTGCGTGAAGTCAACTTAGGGTCTAAAGAATGTCCGGGGAAAAACGTCGTCGTGATTGGCGGTGGGAATGTTGCCATTGACGCGGTTCGCGTTGTTAAGCGCCTGGGAGCCGAAAAAGCCACCGTGGTTTATCGTCGCACCGAAGCGGAGATGCCGGCTTTTGCCGAAGAAATTCAGGGCGCCAAAGAAGAGGGCGTCCGGTTCGAATATTTGACCGCTCCAATCAGAGTTATCACCAAAGAGGGGCAGGCAGACGGAATTGAGTGTATCCGCACCGAACTTGGCGCACCGGATGCCAGCGGGCGTCGCCGCCCTGTGGAAATTCCTGGTTCTGAGTTTGTTATTCCCTGTGATGCCCTGATTCCGGCTATCGGACAGCGGGTTGACACTTCTTTTATGGAATCAAACGGCACCCTGGAATTAACACCCCGTAATTTGCTCATCACAGATCCGGAGACAATGCAGACCAGCGCACCGCATATTTTCGCTGCCGGTGATGCCGTCACCGGTCCGGCAACCGTTATTGAAGCCATCGGCGCCGCTCATAGGGCTGCGGAAGGAATCAAACGTTATTTACAGGGTGAGGCGCTTCAATCTTCGGAGGATTTTTCTCGACAGCAAGTTATGCCTGTTTCCACGCAAGATACATCATCGGAGCCTCGATGGGCCGAAATTCCTGTGGACTGGCAACCTCTGCAACGTGAATCACTCTCTCATATTGAGAGTGCCATACGGGTCACCAACTTTGATGAGGAGACCGTCGGTTTTAACGTCAACCAGGCCGTAAACGAAGCGGAACGATGTCTGAATTGCGGTGTGTGCTGCGAATGTATGGAATGTGTGCGGGTGTGCGAGGCCAACGCCATCAATCACACGATGAAAGGCGAAACCCTGGAAGTAAAAGTCGGCAGTGTGATTCTGGCCACCGGATTCGACCTGATGGACCCGACACCCATGAAACAGTTCGGCTATGGTGTCTATCCCAACGTTTATACGAGCCTGGAATTTGAACGGTTGAGTAACGCCACCGGGCCCACCGGCGGCCAAATTCTCATTCGCGACGACAACGGTGAATTTACAAAAACGCCTGAAAGCGTCGCAATTCTGCACTGTATCGGCAGCCGGGATGTGAACTATCACGAATATTGCTCCCGTGTTTGCTGCATGTACGCGCTCAAATACACGCATCTGATCAAAGAAAAGGTCGGCCATGACACCGCCGTTTACGATTTTTATATCGACCAGCGCTGTTATGGCAAAGGGTATGAAGAATTTTTCAGGCGCTGCCAGGAGGAAGGCACAACGTTTATCCGCGGTAAAGTGGCTGAAATTACCGATTTTGCTATGCGACCGGAAGAAGAGGGCAAGCTGGTCGCCATCGCCGAAGACACGCTTTTAAGCAAACTTTTAAGAGTGCCTGTGGATATGGTTGTTTTATGTTCCGCCATTGAGGCGCGTAAATC
>JAOZRC010000453.1:1799-5031 GCA_029940345.1 Desulfobacterales bacterium | reverse complement strand
TCACGCTTTTGCAGCCGATTTAAGACTTTTCAAACAGGCTCTTAATGATAATAGCGTTTAAATTCACCGCCAATACACCCTAAATAGGATAAAAAGTCAAATATATTCACAGTGCATTCGTTTAATATAAATGGACTTATTGTAATTGGGAATAATTGTAAAGAATAGCCCTGACGGACATACGCGTCAAGCTGACAGATAGAAATCGGATCCGCTTCTTTAACCTCAATGTTTACTTCGCCGACAAATCCGCCCCCGCCCGAATCTTATCGTAAACGTCTTTAAGAAGATGGGTCTTCACCGATTCCTGAAACTCCTGTTCATTGAAAAACTTGGCCGCGATCTCCTCGTTCTGCGACATGCGGTCGATGAGAAGCCCTTCCAAAGTCTTAAAGAAAACGAAGGCGAAGTTTTCCATGGTGTTCGCAAGCGCGGTTTGGCGCAACGAATCATCGGCAGCGGCATCCTCCGCGATGGAATCGAAGAAAAGCTGATCGCCGGGCTTGAATTCCGTGCCGAATTTGTCGTTGAGCAAATCGATCAATTGGGAAAGCTCGATTTTTTTTGCATGGCTGACGCCCGTTCCCACTTCGGTCGGTCCCGATACCTCCCAGTCCGCGTTTTCTTCAAGAATAATTGATCCCTCGCTTATCTTTCGGAGCCGGTAATATTCCATCGCAACCTCGTCATCGAATTGATACGCCGGCCCCGTGTTTTTGTGTGGCAATTTCCTGAGCAGTGTTCGGATGTACGCATACAGTTTTTCCAGATCGGAATCCTGAAACGGAATGATCTGCGAAAGGAAGGAGTACAGATTGCGGTACGCCACAAGGGCCTTCCTGAACTCATCCCGAATCTCTTTTTCCGCGTCCTGGAATCGTTTGACAGCCGGATCGATACATGCGTTTATCTTTTTATGGTCAGCGTTCGTATGTCGCTTCTTGGGTTTGAAAAACACCTTGCAGAATTCCAGGACCTCGGCTTTGTAGTAAATCTGGTATTCATCCAACCGGGCCTGCAACTCGTAGAGCTGTTTGACTTCGGCCTGCTCTCCCACAAGCGTCAGTTCATAGTAAGGCTGAAACGCCATCCGTATTTCCTCCGGATCGTTGACGAAATCCAGCACAAACGTGTCCTCTTTTCCACGACATTTCCGGTTCAGGCGGGAAAGCGTCTGAACGGCCTTGATGCCGGACAACCGTTTGTCAACATACATGGTGTGAAGCAGCGGCTGATCGAAACCGGTTTGGTACTTTTCGGCCACCAGCAGGACATGGTATTCGTCGGTGTCGAATCTTTCAGGAAGCTCTTTTTCCTTGATACCCAGGTTCATGCCGACTTCGGTATACTCCTTGTCAGGCGCGTCCGGGTCGATCACCGCACCGGAAAATGCGACCAGGGTTTTGATGCCGGTGTAATTCTTCTTTGCGATATAGGCGTCGAAAGCCTGTTTGTAGCGGACCGCGTGAAGACGGCTGCCGGTGACGACCATCGCCTTGGCCCTTCCGCCGATTTTGTGCCGCGTGTGATGGCGGAAATGCTCGACCATGACTTCCGTTTTTTGGGCGATGTTGTGCGGATGGAGACTGACGAAACGGGCCAGGGCTTTGGCGGCCTTTTTCTTGTCCACCTCCGGATCGTCTTGCACGGACTTGATGAGTTTGTAATAGGTCTTGTATGTGGTGTAATTTTCAAGCACGTCGAGGATAAAGCCCTCCTCGATGGCCTGCCGCATGGTGTAAAGGTGTGAGGGTTCCGGTTTGCCGTCCGGTCCGACGGTTCCGAACACTTCCAGGGTTTTGTATTTCGGCGTGGCCGTGAAAGCGAAAAAGCTGATGTTCGGCTGTTTTCCACGCGCCGCCATGGTTTTGAGGATTTCCTCCTCGTAGTCCGGCAAGCCCTCCTCCAGGGTTTTTGCCCTGGCCTCCGCTTTGATCGCTTCGCCCGCAAGCACGCCTTTCAGCTCTTTGGCTCCCTCCCCTCCCTGGGAACTGTGGGCCTCGTCGATAATGACCGCGTATTTTCGATTCGGAAGGCTTCCGATTTTTTCGGTGACGTACGGAAATTTCTGAAGCGTGGTGATGACAATGGGAACGGCGGCAGACAGGGCATGAGCAAGCTGCGTCGAATTGATGTCGATCTTTTGAATAACGCCTTGTTTGTGTTCGAACTGATAGATGGTGTTCTGCAACTGCTGATCAAGCACGCGGCGGTCGGTGATGACAATGATCGAATCGAACACCTTTTCGTCGTCAGCGTTGTAAAGGCTTGCCAACCGGTGGGCGAGCCATGCGATGGAATTGCTTTTCCCGCTTCCGGCGGAATGCTGCACCAGGTAATTATGTCCGACGCCTTTTTCCCTTGCATTTTTCACCAGATGCCGAACCGCGTCGAGTTGGTGGTAGCGCGGGAAAATCATGGTCTCGGTCTTGATTTTTTTGCCGTTCACCTTCTTTTTACCGGACTGGATATGAATGAACCGGGCCAGGATATCCAGGAAGCTGTCTTTTTGCCAGACTTCCTCCCACAGATAGGCGGTTTTGTAGTTTCCGGGATTTTCGGGATTGCCCGCCCCACCATTAGCGCCTTTGTTGAAGGGCAGGAAAAACGTATCTTTTTTAAGCAAACGGGTTGCCATGTGAACTTCGTCCGGGTCGGCCGCAAAATGAACCAGGGTGCGTTTTTTGAATTGAAACATCAAGTCTTGCGGATCCCGGTCGTTTTTGTATTGTTTGACGGCATCCCGCCATGTCTGGCCAGTCAAGGGATTTTTGAGTTCGACCGTGGCCACCGGGATTCCGTTAAGGCCGATTACAAGATCAAGCGCGTTGGTGTGTTTTGGGCTGTAGATCACTTGCCGGGTGACGCAGAGGTGGTTGGCGGCGTACAGTATTTGTGTGTCCGGGTTCATCCCGCTGGCTGGCGCAAAGTACGCTACGCGAAACAACTTGCCGAAGCATTTGAACCCGTGGCGCAGAACTTTCAGGCACCCGCCGTGTTTCGAATCAAGGGTGTTGCAAAGGTCTTGGATCAGGGTTTCTTCGGCCTTATCCTTTTGGATGTTTTCCAGGTAAGCCCATTCCTTGGGCTGCGTTTTTTTGATGAAGGATAGCAGCACGCCGGTGTCGATGCATCTGTGCCGGTCGAAGTCCTTGGGGTTTCGCTTTTCATAGCCGTTTGAAAGCAGGTGTTGTTCGATGACGGCTTCGAACGCCGCTTCGGTGTGATGTCC
>JAOZRC010000453.1:0-1699 GCA_029940345.1 Desulfobacterales bacterium | reverse complement strand
TGTGATGTCCTGATTTGTGATGTCTGGGCATCAGGTGCTACCTCCACTTGGTTCCAAAATAAAACGTGCTCTTTCCCGGCGCAGCATTTCATAGGTTGTGACACATTTAACCTCAAGGCCAATGCAGGCGTTGGGAATTTTGATTTTTTTCGTTGATGGAGAAGCGATTTCATGGGTTACGATTGTATGCCCATGGGCTACCGCAAAAGCCACCAGGTAATAATCAGCTACTTGGAAGAACGTGTTCACGGCAGCGGGATCATAGTTTTGCTCTGTCGCCCAGGCGCTAACCCTGCCCAGGACCGACAACATGGATGAATCCGGCTTTAGGAAGAAATCCGGACCTTGCTTGCCTGCCCACTTGGCAAGTTCGTCATTGCCCGCTTCGATTTCGTCGCCGACCTTCTCTATGCTGAAGACCTTCTGCTGTTCATTGTTTACGATCATCCAATCCCAGAACGCCGGGCAGAAATCAAGGCCGTAATGGAGATTTTTTGCCTGGATAAATACGTTTGCGTCAAGCAGATAAGTCATTAGAATACCACCCCCAATTTATAACCAAGCTCATGGAATGTTGCGTGTTTGCGAATACCCAACAAGCGGAAGGCATCACGATGCAGGGTCTGCCCTTCGAGCGTGCTGATGAGCAGCGCCCGGGCGAATCGCTTGCTGACCCTGACCGGCAACGTCAGATAGAAATTGCCGCCGCTTCCTTTTGACATTTTTCGTAGCCTGTCTAATTCCTCGTTATATGCATTCCAAAGTTCATCACGCGTAAGTTTCCCCGCGTCATGGAGCCGCCGCAGGATGACCAGTGTACTTACTTTGAACCATCGGGCAAGGCGGTCTGATTCGTCTCGCAACGAACTGCCGCTTTCATGGACTTCCAGCAAAGCAGCAAGGGGAACGAGCAATTCGGCTGCAACCTGGTTACACCATACCTCTGTTTTATCAGAAGGCATCGTTAACGGCCCCACATCGGACAGCGCCGTTTCTCCAAGCCATATATGCGCCAATTCATGGGCCAGCGTGAACATTTGCGCAGCTTTAGTATCCTTACCATTGATAAAAACCAGAGGCGCCAGTGGGTCGGTGAGTGCAAACCCTCGAAATTCCTGTGGATCAAGAGACCGTCGGGTGTTGCTGCCGACAATGCCGCTCACCATGACCATTATGCCGAAGGAATCTGCTTGCTGGATAAAGCGGCGCAGCGCTTCAGTCCAGGTCGGCATTCCGTGGCGCTCCTCAAGATTGAAACCAAGGCTTTTGCCAATGTTCCGGGCTACTTCCGCAGCACCGCTCTTAAGGCTTGCGGAACCGACAAACGGCAGGGATTTTTCCCCCATAGACCGCGCAAAGTCCCGATACCACTCCTGCCTTTGCTGGCATATATACACGGTGTCCAGCAGGTCGGGGCTTGGGTGTCCGATATACTGGTTGCCGACCGTGCGAAGGTCGGAGATGGGGACGGATTCTTCAGGAGGTTTCGGAAGGAAAAAGTAGCCGAATGGCGTATAGGTAGCCTGGGCGAATTTTTCAAGTTGTTTGAATGTCGGGCGCTCCTCACCGCTTACCCAATCAGGCAACTTGCGAAAGGACTGTTTTTGCGCCAGTAAATCAATGCTTTGCCCGGCGCGTTCACAAGCCCATAAAAGCAAATCGGATTTGACATCAACGCGTATCATATCGACCTCCCGGT
>JAOZRC010000452.1 GCA_029940345.1 Desulfobacterales bacterium | reverse complement strand
TCCATGTCTCACGGATGTCGCCGCGTTCATCCAGCGTCTCATATTCAAGAACAGCGAATACACCTTCAGGCGTGGTCAGATCCTTATCTGGATAGTCGGATTGCATCAACCCTGAAAGCGGTATATTGGTAAATAACGGTTAAAAAGAAATCTTTGCAAAATTCACCCACATGCTGTTTAGATTCCTTAACTTCATAATAAATCGGAATCACCTGATCATTTTTATCAAAAACGATATTGAACAGCCGCTGTAAAATAGCGGTTTTGCCGGTTTTATGCCGCGCTAACAACAAGCGGCTTTTAGAAGTTAGGCCTTTAATGCCTTCCACCCAATTCAACAAGAAGGCCAACTCATCTTTACGGCCGGTAAACAAATCCGGATTGCCGATTTTTTCTTGCAGATATATTTTCATGATGGAATCCTTATTCAGACGTTTGAAGTGTGAAGTTACAAGCAGGTTTATAACATGTTGAGATTATCAAATCATCACCCTGCATAAATATAGAATTCTTCGTTCTGGTATTAGATAGAAGAATGAGATGCCAGAAACCAGATGATGAAATCCGGCCTTCATTGCAAAAAAATGCCCTTATTCTTCTTCTTTTTTACTGAAATAAAGATTGGCCATGGCAAGCAATGAGGTACCAACGATCAGTAAAAAGGAGATCGCATTGATCACAGGTGTGCTTCCGTCTCTGACCTGGAGGTATAAATTAATTGGCAGAGTGGCTTCATGGCCGACGAGGAAAAGGGTGGTGTTGAAGTTTTCGAATGACATCAGAAACGCCACGGCAGCGGCTCCGATAATGGCGGGACTAAGGAATTTAAGCGTGATATGCCAGATCACTTCAAAGCGATTGGCTCCAAGATTTAACGCGGCTTCTTCCAGCGTGCGATCAAATTTTTTCAACCGCGCGGCAACCACCAATGTCACTAAAGTGGCGATAAAGGAAAACTGCCCCAAAACGACCAGCCAAAAACCAGGACGAAACAGTTCCACATCCAGATTCCAACGGGTTTCAAAATAGAGCCCTAACGTATTGCTGAATAGCAGGAGTGAAATTCCCAAAATAACCCCCGGGATCACCAGCGGCGCTAACATCATAAAATAAAGCAACTGCTTGAAACGAAAATCTTCCTGCTCGAACAGGAAAGCTCCAAGAGTGCCAACGGTTGTTGCAAGGATGGCGACAAAAAAAGCGACTTGAAAACTCACCCAGATGCTGTCCAGATTGATCTGATCATGGAAAATGCCGACCCGCTCTGGTAAATTGGCGGTGAACCAATCAACGGTGAACCCTTTCCAGGGCAAGGATGGAAATTGCGAGTCATTAAACGCCAATATGCAGGTTATCAGTAGCGGCGCAAAGAGAAAGGTGAAATATAGAATGACATACGTCTTAAAACACCAATTGTACGTTTTTGAAGTGGGTAGGGTGCGAATCATTGCACCACCTTTTTAAGGTTTTGTTTGGTCAGCTTCAGCCCAATCCAGATAACCAACGAAGAGAGCACCAGCAGCAGAAATCCGAAAGCGGCCCCCTGGTTCCAATTAAAACTGGCGATAAACTGATTGTAAATTTGTTCCGTGAACCATAATGAATTTTTACCGCCCATCAGATTGGGTGTGAGATAGTTGCCCAGCGTTAACATAAAAACCACGATGGAACCGGACACGATGCCGGGAATGGCATGGGGAATGATTATCTTCACCAAAATACTCCACATATCAGCGCCTAAATCATACGCGGCTTCGATAAGGCTGTTATCTAAGCTTTCCAGCACCGATACGATGGGAATCACCATAAAAAGCATGGATGTATACACCAGCCCCATTATCATTGTAGCGTCGTTGTAAAGCATTTCAACCGGTTTATTAAGCAACCCCAGTTTAATCAAAAAATGGTTGATAACGCCGCTTTCCCGCAATAAAATCATCCAACCGTAAACCCGCACCAGTTCGCTGACCCAAAAAGGAAGCAGCAACAACATCATGAGAAACCCCTGGAACTTGGGTGCCGCGACTTTGGTAATGTAAAAAGCGATTGGCAGCGCGATAATAAAAGTCAGGAAAGTCACCAGGATCGAATAAACCGCTGTGCGGACAAACGTCAGCCAATAGATGGGCTCTTGGAAAAAGGTCAAATAATTGGCAAAACTCCACACCATCCGGCCGTCGTCATTTTCGACGTGGAACGACATGGTCAGCAAATCAATTTGCGGCAAAACGATCAACAGAACTAGCCATAGCAAAACCGGGGATAGGAAAAACCACAGCACCCATCGCTTTTGATTTTTCATGCGATTTCCTGTTTTTCGGATTTTTTGCGTTTTCCGTGCGTGTGGGGAAAACAGACGCCTGACTGAGCATCCCATCCGATCTCAATTTTGTCATCCTTTTTAATATAATCGTACTGCCGGTTTTGGGGCAGGGCGATCAATAATTCCGTATCTGTGTTAGGCGGATGTGCTAAAAGACGGCTATTGGCGCCGTCGAACAAAATGTCCTTAACGACCACTTCAAAACGGTTCAGTGCTGACAGACTCGCATCGGGTTGAATCAGCATGGCTTCGGGCCTCAGGAAAAGATCAACAGCGGCTCCGGGCGGCAATGGTTTGCGAATTTTTGTGCGGAAAACAGCGCCTTCATCTGTTTCAATTTCAGCGTTGTCGTCCTGACATTCACGGATACGGCCGCACCATGAATTATTGTCCCCCACAAACCGGGCCACGAAAGGAGTTTTGGGATTACTGTATAAATTCTGGGGCGTGTCAATTTGTTCGTATACGCCCTGATTCATCACCGCTACATGATCGGACATGACCAGCGCTTCCGATTGGTCATGGGTGATATAAACAAAGGTTGTGCCGACTTTGGCTTGCAGCTTTTTTAATTCCACCTTCATTTGTTCCCGCAATTTCAGGTCCAAAGCCCCTAACGGTTCATCTAACAATAATACGGTCGGTTCCAGCACCAAACACCTGGCAATGGCCACGCGTTGTCTCTGGCCGCCCGATAACTGGTCTGTTTTTTTTTGGCCAAATCCGGCCAGATCGACCCGCTCAAGAATTTTTTGCACCTTGGTTTTGATCGCTGTTTTATTTTCACGACGGCGACGCAGTCCGAATGCGATGTTTTCAGCAACGTTCATCATGGGAAACAACGCCAAGTGCTGAAATATCAGGTTCACCGGCCGCTTGTTAGGAGCAATGCCGAGCATACTTTCGCCACGGATTTCAATCGCACCTTCAGTGGGTTCGGTCAACCCGGCAATCATTCGTAAAAGGGTGGTTTTCCCGCATCCGGAAGGTCCCAGGATGGAAAAAAAACTGCCATCCGGGACTTCAAACGATACGTTGTTAACCGCAATGAAATCTTTAAATTTCTTGGTGACGTTTTTTACAGCTAAATCAATCTGCATGAATCAGAGTCCGCATGGTGTCACGTTTCCACACACCTACGTGTGAACGCTACGATTGTGTATTTCTGCCAAGTAAGTCATACCAAAAAATTAAATTTAATAACTTACTTTTATTGAAAAAAATAGGCCAATGGCCAAATAAAAAAGCTCGTTCCAACGCCGGAGCGTTGGAACAAGATTATTGGGTTATTTGGCAGCTTTCACCTTATCTAAAATCATACCTTCAATTTGTTCCAGTTTGGCAGGCACCGGTGGATACCATTTGATATTGTCGATGGCGGCCTGGGGAAAAGTACGCTCAAAATTAGCGCGGACATCTTTATTGGTCAGTTTAATGGCGCCATCAGAAGCGGTACCGTATTTTTCCTGGTTGGTAAAGACCGCCGCATTTTCAGGTTTCAGAATAAAATTGATCCATTTATACGCGGCCGCCGTATTTTTGGCTTTGGCGGGGATTGCAAAGGTATCGATCCATCCCAACGCGCCGCTTTTGGGTGCCAGAAAGTCAATATCAGCATTTTCAACATGTAATTTCCATCCGCCGCCATCCCATGCCATGGCCAGATGGACTTCGCCGGAACGCATGGCCTGAAGCAGCGCATCACCATTGGTCCAGTAATTTTTAACCACGCCTTTGGCATCCATCATGGATTTGCCGACTTTTTCCATTAAGGCTGTGTAAGCCGCATTATCGCTATATTTGGCAAACGGATCATCGCCTTGGGCAAAAGCGAGTGCAATTAAGGTCGGTCTTTTCAAACGATAGCTTACCCGGCCTTTATATTTTTCATTGAGCAAATCCGTATAGTCTTTGGCATCTGCGGCAAATTTACGGTTTACGATCAAACCGGATGTTCCCCAGCAAAACGGCACGGCATAAGATTTACCATCCACCAGCGTGTTTTTCTTAACCGCTTCCAACATGGATGGAATGATCTGATCCGTTTTTATTTTGGAAAAATCAATCGGTTGATAGATTTTAAACTTGGCCTGCACCGAAGAGATGCGATCCTGGCTGGGCTGCGCCAGATCAAAACCGGCACCGCGGGTGGCGCGCAACTTGGCGATCATCTCCTCGTTGTTGGAGAAGGTCACTTTTACTGTAATTCCGGTTTCTTTCTGGAATTTTTCCACCAGGTTTTTAGGCGCATACCCTTTCCATGAAAGCAGCGACAACGTTTCTTCGGCATACGCGCTTACTGTGCCGAACATCATTAAAGCACCAATCAAAATGGTTGTGAATAAAACATTTTTCCTCATCATTTCCTCCTTTTGGTTGTTGAGCGTTCAGCTATCATCTTTCACCCAAAATAAAAGGCCGCCAAGATATCGAACGCATCTTTGCCGTTCCAATACTTCCGCTTGATAACTTAGCTTTACTTGAACTGAATAAGCGTTGATGGCTGAACTGTAAAAAATAAAATCCCATCGTTAAACATTTAATGCCAGACTCTTATAGCACGCCTTCATTTAACGTTTACATTACCCTGATAAAATAATAATAAATTAAGTGCAACTATTTTTTATAAATATATCGGCGTCCTTCATTCACCGACTGGTATAGACAGTCACATATTAAATTTCACTGCGTTATCGGTCGTCGGCGTATTACA
>JAOZRC010000451.1 GCA_029940345.1 Desulfobacterales bacterium | reverse complement strand
GTTTATCCAACGCTTTTTTGGTAAAAGCGGTGTCCGCAATGGACATCAGGGGATCGAAACGAAAGTTGATCAGCGCCTTGATAGGATAGGGGTCTTCATTTAAAATAGCGAACGGTAGCATCTGGCCGACGCCGTGGTTGGGGTCCGGCAGCGGAAAATCAGGTGTTCCCACCTTGTCAAAACGTGTCGCTTCGATCTTGGGAAATTTTTGTTCCGTCAGCTTCCTGGCAGGCTTGCCCCCTTCTTCACCCGGACCTTTTTTGATAAAGAAGCCGCCCTTGGCCTCGACGCTTCCCATAAGAGCGTTGAGAATCATAATGGAGCGACGGGTGTAAACTTCGTTGGGATGGTTGGCGCCGCGATAACCGAAATGGAAAATAACGTTGGGTTTGTCTTTGCTTACGCGCCGGGCAAGGTCTGTAATCGCTCCGGCCGCAATGCCAGTTTCTTTCTCAGCCCATTCCGGTGTATAGGGATTGACAAAATCCTGAAGCTCGGACAAACCGAGAACCCACCGGTTCACATATTTGGCGTCGTATAAATTTTCTTTAAGAATCACATTGATAAGGGCATAATTAAGGGCCAGATCGGTGCCGGGACGGATCATCCAGTAACGTCGGGCCTTTGTGGCCGTGATGGTGACCCTGGGATCAATGTAGGTGAGTTCGGCACCCTTGGTCAGCGCGTTCATCATGTTGTTGACTTCCTTTACCGCAACCGCCTCAAACAGGTTGCGGCCATACAACACGATATGTTTGGTATTTCCGTAATCAATGCCCATCTGGGCGTCTGTATAACCGAAAAGAGAGCGGCAGGCCGTATTCACAGAGCCTTTACAGAGCGCGTCGTGGGTGAATTGGTTCGGTGATTTGATCGCTTTCAGGAAAGTCTTGGTGACATGGGTGGCCAGTTGGGTGCGCTCTCCGATAACGACACTATGACCGCCATGCTCCTCTATAATAGGTTTAAGCTTATCAGCCACATAATTCAGGGCCTCGTCCCAACTGGCCTTGCGGAAATGCCCCTCGCCGCGCGCACCCACGCGGATCATCGGGTCTTTCACTCTTTCATCGTCATAAAGTAAGGAGGTGCCGGCGGAACCTCGCGGACACAAGCTTCCCTCCATTCCAGGCACATGCGGATTGCCCTCTATAAAAGTGACCTGACCGTCTTTGACGTAAGCCTTGATCGGGCAGCGCACCGAACACATAAAACATAAGCTGTAAACTTCTTTTTCCATAACCATCCTCCAAATATTTATATTATATTTCTATGAAATTATTACTTGGGTTTTTACCTTAATGCTTATAGCAATATTCATACCAACAATGAAAATTTCACGCTTTTTTTTTATTTTGCAAGCCACCTACTTTATATTTATACAATATTCCTTTAATTTCAATATGATATAGATTTATTGCAACTGTTGGTCTAAACAGTGATTTGAACTTACATGGTTCCGACACGCCATGAAGTGCAATAAATATATTTCACTGCAATCTATTTATTGCAAATCTGGAAAATATGATGATAACATATCGAAATGTCGCAATTCAGATCAATGGTGCAATAAATTCAATGCGCAATTGCAGCAATTTTACACAACGCCGATTGACAAATTATTTTCATAAAATTACGCCATATCCTATATATATTGCTGAATTAATAGTATTAAAACGCCTCTTTCAACAAAATTTTTATTTTGAAAAATATTTGAATTTTTATGGCACATAGCTTGCATGGGGTTGCAATAGGTTTGCATAGTTCCAAGGCGATTGTCAGAAGTATTATTTTGTTTTATTTTAGTTTAATCATTTAATCTATTGTAAGGAGGGAGTTCATGTTGAAAAGATGGTGTGGTATTGCAAGCGTGTTTTTTTTAATCCTGTTTATGGTTGCCGCCACGGGAATGGCGGCCACGGCGGAGTTGTCTTCCAAAACCCCTGAAGCGGGCGGTAACGTGCAGATCAAAGGTAAGATCGCACCGGGCCAGGACCTCTATATCGTGGTCTGCTCGGAAAAATTGTTTAAAGGCGCGGATTCTCCCGGGGCTAAAGAAAAGGGTAAATTAGTCAAACAATTCGGTGATGCGGCGATTCCGCCATCGTATTATATGCTAACCAGCGCGCCGCAAAATCTGGCGACCCCCACAATGGCTGATAAAGGCCAGACATCCGGAATATTCGCGTGGCCGCCGTTCAAATGGACGATGGAAGTCAACAAGATCAAAAAATGGGGCGACGTCCCGGCGGACGTTCAGAAGATGCTCGGCCCGATAAACTCTGAAAAACAATGGATGTTTTTGGTATTCACCCATGAAAAGAAGTTCGGAATCAACACCGTTTCCAAGGAGAGGCCTGTTGGCGGCGGAAACGCCCGTATGATAATGTCTGGTGATGCCGGCAAAGACTGGAATGCCGGTGTTAGCGTTGATTTGAAAAAAGATACGGGTGAATACACCGCGTCGTTTAGTCTTGGCAAACGTATTGCCCCTGACACGCCTATGAGCGTGTATGTCAACGGCGAGAAAGTTGCCAAATTTGATGTTCAAAAAAGCGGGTTTTACTTTAAAACCGGCGGCACCTATATGAATCCGCTGGTTGTGCTAATCGGCGCCTTTCTGATTGGTTGTATGTTTGTTATCGTGGGTGCGGCTGGCGGTCTGTTCACTGCGGCTTTCCAGATCACCGTTGTCGGCACCAACGGCATGGTAGGCGTTAATGCGGCCAACGCGGTCAAACCCACCAACCTGTTTTTAACGTTATGTTCACCCATTACCGGCGTTTATTCCTATTTAAAGGAGGGGCGTCTGGCATGGCCGGTGGCAATCTTCTTTGTGGCCGGTATTTTAATCGGCGCCTTCTGGATCGGTCCCACATACTCCGCCAAGTATCTGCCGATGAAAGCCTATAAATTTTGGTTAGGTTTTATTTGCTTGTTAATTGGCGCCAAGCTCTGGTGGGAATCCACTAAAAAATCAATTGAAAAGAAAAAAGCGATCAAAGCGATTGTGCAAAAATTCAATGCGGAATTGAAAAAAGCCAAAGCCGAAGGCCGCTCCGCCGAATTGGGCAAAGTTGAAATTGAGGGAGGCTGGACGCCCACCCGAATCAAATTCAGTTTCTGGGGTGAAGCCTTCAAAGCCAATCCCATCGTGTTATTTTTTGGCGGTATTATTATCGGTTGTATCGCTGCGGCCTTTGGTGTTGGCGGCGGATTCATGCTCGTGCCGTTTATGACCACCATTATGGGCTATCCCATGCACCTGGCTGTGCCGATTTCGCTTTGCGGCACCTTTGGCACCTCCATCGGCGGTATCGCCCGGTACATGCTTAACGGCTATAGCCCTGACTGGATTATGGCGGCTCTGATCGCAATCGGTGCAATGGCTGGCGGGAAAGTGGGTCCCATGATTCAGAAAAAACTGCCCGAGATTTTTCTCAAAAGGGCGCTGGCTGGCATCCTTGTTATCGTATTCCTGAAATACACGAACCTATTGCCGTTCTTACGCTAAGGAATCAGGGATGCAATCACCGTCTGAATTAGGATTTATAAGATTAACGGATTGATGGATTACAGAATTATGAAGATTTAGCATATATAATATTATCTGTGTTCCTTTGAAAAGTGTAAACTATTCTCAGGGCAAAATGAAGGATGCCAAAAAATAATCCTAAAATCAATCAATCCTAAAAATCCTAATTCAGACAATGGTTTTTCTTTTAGGTAAAAACAATCCGAAAAACAAAAAGAAGAAACGATGGGTTCACTGTATGACATAATTGAAAAATTTTTTGATGTTATTTTTTACAATCTCGTAATGCCCGTTATTCATGGGATAGAAATTTTCCTCTACTGGTTCTTTTTCCCAGTCAGTTCCTTTTCACCCCATTCCCAAATATTCATTATCGCCCTTGCAGGTGCCGTAATTTCAAGAATTCTTTCTGTAAAATTCAGCTCTAAGCGTGAAGAAAGGCGTAAAAAACTATTTAAAGCACGATTGGAGACACTTAAACATACACACGCGCTGGATGATAAAAAGCTGGAAAAAGTTATCCGCAAAGGGATTCATCAGGCTGCGGATGATGTCTATGAAAAGATCATTATCGATAAATTCTTTGAAATGGGGGTCACTTATTTTTTACCCCTGTTTTTTTTCCTGATCTGGATAGACTACGTCCGGTTCACCCCAGCCATACTTTTGGCCCGGACAGGCATTGAATATGCTTGGGTGTCCTCCTCCGGTGCGAATATCAGCGGCGCTTATCTCTATATTTTCTATTTTAATACAATCTTGTTTTTAATATGGTTCATTGAGTTTCTTGTACGTAAGGTGCGCAAAAGAAAGCGTAAAGTAAGTATAACCTAAATTCTGGTTTATCATTTCGCAAGACCCAAATCGTGAAAACAGATTTATTTAAAAATATTTTTTTAGCTTTGTTAGCCATTATTGGGCTTAACTTAACCGTTCCGGATCGCCCGATGGCAGCGGAGCAGGTCATTAAGATTGGTATACTGGCCAAAAGAGGGCCTGAACGCTGCCTCGCTAAATGGTCTCCCACAGCCCGCTATCTGACTGACAAAATTCCCCACCACGCTTTTGTCATTGTTCCTTTGGATTTTGAACACATTTATGACGCTGTCGCGGCCCAAGAAGTCGATTTTATCCTTTCCAACTCATCATTCTATGTCGAATTAGAGCATTTTTACGGGGCCAATCGCATCGCCACGTTAAAAAATCGGTTGTTAAACCGTATCCACACCACTTTCGGCGGTGTCATCTTTTGCCGCCGAGACCGGCAAGATATGCGACAACTGGAGGATTTGAAAGCAAAAACGTTTATGGCCGTGAAAGAAACTTCCTTCGGCGGATGGCGCATGGCCTGGCGGGAGATGCTGGAGAATAAAATCGATCCGTACAAAGTCTTTAAAGCGCTTACCTTTGGCGGCACCCACGATGCTGTGGTTTATGCGATTTTAAAAGGTGTGGCGGATGCGGGCACGGTCAGAACCGACACTTTGGAGCGCATGGATGCCGAAG
>JAOZRC010000450.1 GCA_029940345.1 Desulfobacterales bacterium | reverse complement strand
TTGTCGCACCCAATAAAATCAGATAGTTATAACCTTAGATTGACGCGTATGCCCGTCAGGACGGCATATTTGTAGAATCAACGGGCTAATATCTCGTCAGAGTCCCATCGGGACGGCATGTTTGTTTCAGAATAACAGAATATGCGCAATCACATTACAAATATGCCGCTCTCACGGAGCTTTTAAGGAATATTTTATTTCAATTGCACAGGTCAGAACTTTTGGGACAGAGCACCAGTATAGGTTTTCGTTTTGATTAAATCAATTAATCCGTTGTATCCGGAGTATTCCCCATGAAAGAAAAACCGAAAAAAATCAAAGGTTGCCGCAAATATAATATACCGGTCGATTATTCTGTAAAAAAAAAACTTGCTAAGGATTTGGTCAGATGGCTTCAAACCGAACAAGGCCAAGCTACCGAATGTCAGGAGACAGAGGAGGGTTGGCTGGTGCAAAGTCGAGTCACCGGAGGCCGCCTTAGCCGGCTGGTAAAGAGAAAGGCCGAATGCTTTTATATCCGGTTGGAATGCGACGAAGGTGTTCTGAACGTCAGCGTAACATCTGAAGAAGATGGCGAATCTTACCAAAAAACCGATGATAAAAAGTTCAGCCTGAAAACGGCGGCATCCTTGGCAGTGAACGCAACGGCCGGACTGGCGGATGCGACTGTTTCAAGTATTTCAAATATTTGGATCGGTTCCGGAATATCCGAGGCCATTTACGATTTTATCAGCCGGCATATTACCGCAAGCCACCAGAAAGCTTCCGGTTCTGCAACGCTTAAAGCTGTCCCCTGCTTATCCCGATACGTGGAACCGATGTCCGATGTCGAATCGGCCTGGGCAGCCGGATTTCTCGAATCCGGGGAAAGCCTGATCGCATGGTTGCATACATCCACACGCACCGATGACGCCAAAGATGCCGAAATGATTTTTGTCATGACAACTAAAAAGGCAGCACTGGCCGCATTTTCGAAAACCGGGCTGGAAAGCCATGTCTTACTCAGCGCCTCGGAGATGACCGTTACAGACGCAATAGGCCGCGATATGGTTACTATCGGCGTCACAGTCTTTCGCACGCAGCTTCAAAACGATACAATTTTTCGGGAGATCGCACCGCTGATGGCCGCCAGTTCTACAGAACGTCTTCACGAGGCCGCCCGATTGAATTTTTTACACGGCCAAGGCGATGAAAGTCATCTTGAATACGCCCGTGCCGCACTGGATGATGTAATGATGTTGAGCGATAATCCGCTGGCAGCGTTAAGCCGTTTTTATATTGGTATAAAAGGTGACAAATCGCTAAACGATACTGTTTCTTTTGTCGAAGCGGCGTCGGATCCCCAATTCCGGGGTTTGCCCGACAAACTCACGCACAAAAGCGATGCGGATCGTTTGAATGCCTGGGCGGATATATGGGGGCTGAACGCCGTTGAAAAAGTTTCCCTGGCGGGTGTGATTCAGGCGCTCTTACCCGAATCCGGACAGTGCGCCCGTTTGGTGGCGTCCCTTTTTGCAAACGGCCGGGAGGCGCTTGTCAGGAAATGCGATGATAAACCGCTTTTAATAATGGCTGAAATCGGCTATGCTGTGAACCTGATGCGATCAGAGCGGGCTGAAGCAGCCGTTGAAATTCTTGAAAATCAACTCTGTCAGCTTCCGGATGAATCGTTGTTCGATCTTTTGCCACCGGGAAATTCGGATTTGACGCGCGGCGAGGGCGGACAGCAGATCAGGATCAGAATTCTTGAGCTTCTCGCTAAAGCAAGAGGACTTCTTGGCGCGCCTCATGCGGCGACATTGCGAGAACTTGCCATGCGGCAACCGCTGGTTCGACGACGCCTCGCTTTATATCATGACGCGGCAGACGCTAATATCCGTGACAGCGTCACTGTAATAATGCGCATGCTTGATAAGGAAGGGCTTATGGTGGCGCCGGAAGATAAAAAAACGCTTCGGTCCGGCTCAGTCACCGCTTTAACCGCTAAAGCCATCCAAACACAACTACGTCATCCCGCTAGCCGCGAGGGATCGGTTTTAAATAAAGTACAGACTTTTATTGCCACCAAAAAGGTGCCGGATCATACGGCTCTGAAATCGTACGCCAAACGCGTTACCAGGGACGATTATCCTGAAATTACGCATGCCGTTACGGACGGGTCAATCATTCTTGGTCTCAAAACACCGGATGCGTTTATCTCTTTCGGTGATCTTAATGTCGGTATCCGAGGCTACGACGGGAAGCCGCCCTTCATTCTTATTGGAAGCGATCATTTGGAACACCAATCGGCGCATTACTATACAGCGACAGAACTGCGGTTTATCATCGGCCGGGAGCTTGCCCATCTTCGTTACGGACACGAGCGGATCACTTCCGACGAAGTCTGGGAAGGCGCTTTCGATAAAACCATGTCGCTGATGGGGATGTTCCCGGTCGTAGGCGGGTATATCGGTAAACTCGGAAGTCTTAGTAAAATCGTAAGTCAAGCCACTAACGTGGCAAAAACAGTCGGCGACATCAAAGGATATATTTCACACACTTTCACTGTGGCGGCGTCGGCCAAAGATTTATATCGGCGCGCCACAAACGGAGACGGGAATTTTTCCAAAGCAGACACTGAAGAAGAGGCGCGCAACCTGATCGGCGCGTTCAGAGAGATGCGGCTGACCGCCGATCGTGCGGGTTTGGTCGTTTGCGGCAACCTTAAGGCTGCCGTCTGCGCCATATTTAAATCCGACGCCAAGCTTGGGAAGCAACTTCCCGAGGCGGAAAAGCAGGGACTGAAAACGTTTCTGGGGCAGTCTGATGATGAAAGCAATCTCATACACCAAGAGTTTGCTATCAGACTGGCGGCGTTGTTTTCATTTTACCTTTCGCAAGAATATGCGACGCTACGGTCCGCTGTCACAGATAATGCCGGAATGGAAAACCTGCAATAGCTTCTATTTTAACAAATTACAATTTTGAATTTACAGTTTAAGGAAAAGATATGAATGGTGATACAAGCAAAGTCATGTCAATCGAAACGGCAGTCTCACGCTTTATGAGTGATGGCGCCCACATTTCCATCGGGGGATTTACCTTGAATCGGAATCCTATGGCAGCGGTTTATGAAATCATCCGCCAGGGATTCAAAAACCTGCATCTCTATGCCCACTCCAACGGCACTGGTGTGGACGAACTGATCGGTGCCGGCTGTGTGGACAAACTGGAGATTGCCTACGCCGGCAACGGCAAGACGGCGGCCACCTGCATCCGGTTCCGCAAAGCCGTTCAGGAAGGAACGCTCAAAGTGGAGGACTACTCCAATTTCATGATGAGCCTGCGGTTTTTAGCGGGTGCTATGGGCGTGCCGTTTATGCCGACGTTGTCCGGGTTCGGATCTGAAATCACCACCTCTTGGGGATTTTCAAAGGAGATGCGACAGGCTGATCCCAAAATAGTCGATGACAAACTGGTGATCATGGACAACCCGTTCGGCAGGTGGGGGGATGCCAGCAAGGTGCTGCTGGTGCCCGCCATCAACCCGGATGTCACCTTTATCCATGTGCAGAAGGCTGACACTATGGGCACCTGCCGCATCGACGGGTTGATTTTTGCCGACACAGAGCAGGCCAAAGCATCCAGGCAGGTGGTAATCACATGCGAAGAACTCGTGGACCCCGAAGCACTCCGGGACTACCCGGAGCGCAACCAAATTCCGTTTCTCCATGTGGCGGCGGTCTGCCATGTGCCTTATGGCGGGTATCCAACGGCTGTGTATCGGCACTATGACTACGATGCCACCTATCTGCGCGCTTATGCGGATGCCGCCAAGAATGACGAGAAATTCAAGTCGTTTCAGGACAAACATCTATACGGAGTGAAAAGCCACCAGGCGTTTTTGGATCTTGTGGGACAGGATCGACTGACCGCCATTAAGGCGGATTCACGCACCGGCTATGCCGTCAATATGAAAAGAGGCTGATTATGCAATCAAAAGAGTATTCCCTTCGGGAAATGATGGCCATTATGGCGGCCCGGGAGATCAAGGACGGCGATATCGTATTTGCCGGCACCGGCATCTCCATGCTGGCCGCAACCGCAGCCAAGAATATCAACGCCCCTGACAGCATCATTTTTTTCGAGACCGGGGCCATTGATTCTTTGGTGGAAGAACTGCCGCTTGCCGTGGCCGATCCCCGGGTTATGTACCACTCCGCCTCCAATGCCGGACTGCTGGAGGCCTTTGCCTGCATGCAGAACCGGATCACTGGGGACAAGGTGATCGCCATTCTGGGTGCTGCCCAGATCGACCGATTCGGCAACCTGAACACCACCAGTATCGGCGATTACCACCAACCTGAAATCCGGTTTTCGGGCAGCGGGGGCGGGTGCGATGTGGCATCGTTTGTACCGCGATGCATCGCCTTCATGCAACATGAAAAACGGAAATTTGTGAAAAAACTGGATTATCTCACCAGTCCCGGACAACTGAAAGGCGGCGGTTCCAGGGAAGCTGCCGGTTTACGGCCGGGCGGGGTCAACGTGGTGATCACTGACAAAGCGGTCATGCGCATGGACTCTGAAACAGGCGAGATGTACCTTGACGCGTATTACTCTGGAGTCACCCCGGAAGAGATTTTGGACAATATGCAGTTTTCCGTGGACATCGCCAGGGCGCGAGAAGCGGAGCCTCCTACTGAAAAGGAATTGAAAACGCTGAGAGAAAAATGCGATCCCCAGCGATTGATTCTCGGATAGATTACGAAAGTTGATTTGGAGTAAACCCACTGCAAACCGCCATAATGTAGGGTGGGCAACGTTTTGGCACTCACCTGATTTATGGGTGATGAGTAGGTAAAGCAACATACTTTGTTAAAGGAAACGGTCTTTGCCCACCGATTTTTTAGTCAACGGTGGGCATCGCCGACAAAGATTGGCGCTATATGCCAGGTTTGGTTTACGGCGATGCCCACCCTACGAACTATTCAACCGCACAGGTCGATATTTTTCCCACGAATCTGTTTTCCAATTTTTCTGTGAAGGATAATGTTTTTCA
>JAOZRC010000449.1 GCA_029940345.1 Desulfobacterales bacterium | reverse complement strand
AGCAGATAATTTTGGAAATAAATAATGGTCAACTCTTAGCTTGACGCGTATGCCCAGCGGGCATACGCGTCAATCTAAGGTTATAACTATCTGATTTTATTGGGTGCGACAAATGTTCATTAAAACATCTGAAGATTGGAAAACCTTACCAAATAAGGGTTTCTGAAACCCGTTTGCCCTTAGCTTGACGCGCATGCCCGCTGGGGCTAAATCGGAATTATTAACGTTTTGCTACAAACGGCTACCAACATAAGGCGGGACAAAAGCACTATTCCGCTTTTTCAATGTCGATGCGGCTTTTGACGACTTTTTGTACTGTAATCTTTCCAGATTGCTGCTCAGATCCGCAATCTGGAAAGATTACGGTACCTGGCGGAACAGCTTTCCGCTTTGCTTTTGTCCCGCTTTATGTTGGTAACCGATTTTTGTGCTGCCAAACACTGTCTGAATTAGGATTAGTAAGATTAACAGATTAAAGGATGATGGATATTGAAAGATTAATAAGAGAATTCTCAATAAATAAACTACCCGCTATGCGTAATGTTACATTTTGGGTATATTGTTTTTTGGAAAATCCCTAAAACAAAGGATGCCAAAAATAATCCTAACATCCTTCAATCCTAAAAATCCTAATTCAGACAATGGATAAAAACATAAAATAAGGAGATAAAAAATGCCAAAATTTAAATATTTAACCACCCATACACCCAAATTAAAATATCTACTCAGCATCGTATTCTTCATTATCATCATAACGTCAAACGCCCAAGCCGCCAACCACGCCCTCTTAATCGGCATCGGCGTTTACCCTGAGCTGCTCAAATCCAACCAACTGGAAGGGCCGCCCCATGATGTTGCGGCGCTTTCGCAAGTGCTGCAAACCCATCACGGTTTTGAATCCGCTGATATCCGCACCTTGATTAACGCTCAGGCCGGACGCAGCGCCATTTTAGATGCCCTGAACGCGCTGAAACTGACGACCCGGCCTGGTGATTTCATTTTTATCTTTTTCAGCGGACACGGCACCAGCAGTTACGACCCGTCCAAAAAAAAGTGGGGTATCGATCCGAATACCGGTGCGCTCATTCCGGCTGATTTTAAATTCAGCCTGTCCATACGCGAAATGATGGCGCGTCTGATTATCGGCAAAAGAGACCTGCGGCCGATTTTGCAGGAGTTGGAAAAAGAGCGTTTGCTGTTCGTTGCGGCAGATGCGTGTTATTCCGGAAATGCGGTGCGCTCTATGGAAAAACGCCGTCATAAGTATGTACCGTTGCCCCAGGATGACCTGTTTGCTGATGAAACCCCTGCCCCGTATTCATCCGCCGCCATCCCGGAACCGCCCTATCCATATAAAAATGTTGTCTACCTGTCGGCATCATCACGCCGCGAAAAAGCGGAGGACATCCCTCAGGATGCGATCTGGTACGGCGGTAAAGAGACCGTTGACGGTAAACCCCACGGAGCGATGACCAAGGAACTGGCAGGTTTTTCCTATGCGCAGCAGCGTTTCAATGTGTCAGTCGATCTGATCGGTAACAAGGGCGTATTGACGGAAAACGAAGAAATCGGGTTCACGGTGCGCTCCGAAGCCGACGCCTATATATTATTGCTGAATATCGACACGGCCGGCAACATCAATGTGATCTATCCGTATTATCCGCGTGAACTGGCTCCGATCAAAGCCGGGGTTGTGAAAAAATGGGAGCAATTCGGAAAAATTGCGCCACCCTGGTTCGGCACCGAATATCTCAAGGTGTTTGCGTTTGAAAAGCAGCCCGCGGAATTGAAAGTTTTGAAGGGCGCACAGTTTGCACCGGATGATCCCCGTTTGGGTGTTTTGATGCGGATGCTTAAAAAGGCCGAAGGGCAGGCGGCTCAGATGACACTGATGGTTAAAACGTGTCGTGATGAGGATATTAAAAAGGATCGACCTGTGCAATTGAAATAAAATATTCCTTAAAAGCTCCATGAGAGCGGCATATTTGTAGTAAAATCGGTTCAACCTCAATCAGAGCCCCATCGGGGCGGCATATTTGTAGTAAAAACGAAACCGAATGTTCGCAAACCGACAGAAAGAATTTAAGGTGCTTTTATTACAAACATGCCGCCCCGATGGGGCTCCGACGAGACGTAAGCAAACGCTTTTCTAGGCTACCAACATGTAAAGGGTAATTTGAAACGGGTCTGGGGGCTTTGTTTCGGATGTGTTGCAAAAGCAAGGGTTTCAGGCTTTTAAGTTCGTTTTCAAAGTATTTTTTGTCTTTGTTTTTTATAAACATGTTTTTTTTCTTCTTGAGGGGGTGGCAGGTTGCTAAAAAAGATACTTAGGGAAAACATTGCTAAGACCATGTCTGTAGATCAGGTTGTACATGGCTTTTTGCGGCGACAGGAGCATCGGGTGCGCAAAGATCTGAAGGATGTCATCGGCGAACTGGTTCTACATGTTACCGGGAAGTATGGTGACATTCCTAAAGGTGAAATTTTGGAGGGTGTGAGCACAGTGCTTGATGGGATGGGTGTGCGGGCGGATTTGACAGCATTGGAGGCGATCTATATTAACACGGCCACAGAGATGATCGCAGGTGCGGGGTTGGGCGAATTTGTTTTTGACAAGGTTGACAATCAGGCGTTGAACGCGATCCGCAAGAATTTTTTCTGGCTGGGGGACAATCACAGTGCGGCGGTGCGTGAGCGTCTGTATGATATTGTTGAGAGCGCTTTTAAGGGCGATGTTCCGAGGGAAAAGCTTGCTGAAATTCTGCTTAACGAGTTTGGCACGGCTTTGACGCAGGAAACGCGGTATTTCAAGGACGTGGCGGATCATATTATCAGTCAGGGGCAGAATCTGGCGCGGGTGCGTCAGGGTCAGAAGCATGGGGTTAAGAATTATCGGGTGAAGGCGGTGATGGACAAGCGCACTTCTAAGATATACCGGTCTATGAACGGGCGGATTATTTCGGCTGCGCATTTAGAGACCCAGTGTGATAAAATTCAGGCGGCTACAAATATTGACGAAAAGAAAGCTGCGGCGGGTTGGCGGAATGAGCCTTTTTTAAACAAGTCGGATAAGTTGCCTGCGAATTTCGGGTTGCCACCGTATCATTTTCGGTGTAGAACGATCTTGCAGCCGGTATGGTTGCGTGAGCGTGAGGCTAACTATGATGGAGAGACGGTCAGGGTTCGGAACGGCGGTCAACGGTTGAAAAAAGGTGAAATTTTTCGCCACCAAGACAAAACAGGTGTTGAGCGGGTTGTAACTCAAACAACGTTTAGACATTCACCGGCCTCTGATCTGCGTGTGACATCATTAAAAGATACGAAGTCAGCTTTAAATTCGATCAATCGGATTGCGCCGCACAAAGATGGCAAACGAACAGTGGCAACATCGCAAAACGATTTTCTATTGATATTTGAAGGGGATCGTCTGATCACGCTTTATAAGCCTGACAGACCTATAAAAAAAGCGTTTGGGGCAACGATTAAAGAAAACACACAAGAGGTGGTTAAATGGCACTCAGAAAATTTTATATCGGGATTAATCAAGGGACTCACTGGGACTTTTGCGACAGCCGATACAAGCATGTGAGGCCAGGAAAAAACAGGGATGACTTGCCATTTCCGACGGCGCTTGTGGATAATGGCCGTATCACCGAGTTGTTTCATTCCGAACCGGCGGATATCAACGCCCTTAGAGGAAATAAACTTTTTTTTGAGCGCGCTATTTTCGAAGTCAGTTTCGCACCGGATTATAAAGCGGCCGAAAGATTTGAAGGTACGATTCTTGACGGATTGACGTATATCAACGCGCATTTTGAGGAAGATGAATAATGAATCAGTTAAATAAGGTGTTAAATGCGTTTGTTTACCGCGTGGCGTCGGAGATTGCGAATGAGGCGCAAGAGCGCGTACCTGTGGTCACTCGTAATTTGCGCAATGATATAAAGGTATATGAAGAAGGTGATCTGCGGGCTTCGGTGGGCAACTCGAAATTGGCGTCCTATGCCAAGTATGTTCATAACGGAACTGGGTTATATGGGCCGCATAAGACACGGATCGTGCCTAAAAAGAAAAAAGCGTTGGCGTTTACATATAAAGGTAAAAAGGTTGTATGCAAGTCGGTGAATGGCCAACGTGCCCAGCCGTATTTAGAGGAAGGCGCCAAAGATTACCTTGAAGGCGGCGGATTTGATGCTGCGGTGGCTGATTTGGGAGGGGATATTGGAAAAACGTTGGCGGGGATGATTGAAAAACAGTTGAAAAGCGCCGTTTAACGCTGTTTAAATGACGTTTGAAGGATGTTTAAGCCCGGTTTTGATGACCGGGCTTTTTTGTTGGTTCTTTATGCTGTCGGCTGTCGGCAGGTGGGTTTCACCCACCCTGCATTTATGCGTTAGGGCGCAGTTTCTGTAATCTCATAAGATGATCGGTCAGTGATTTCGCTACATCCGGTTCTGCATAAATCGGATGGCTTTGGCCACCCAATTTAATGTCCAGTGTGCCAAAATTTTGAAATTGTTGCGGAGCGGCGGCCCTTCCGCCCGTGGCATAGAACGATTTTGGGACAGACGGCATAGCCACTTGCAGACTGGGTGTGGCTCCTATCATGGCTTCCATGATGTGTTTGCCGTTGGCTCCCCAGGGATTGTTGATGCCTTCGAAAAAGCCGGTTCCGAGCTTGCTGTCCCATACGGCGAGGGCTTCGTTGCGAGTGAAACCTTCGCCGGGGCGGGCCATGACGGGGACGGAGTCTGTCAAAGAATTGCCTGGGAACCTTCCTCCGGCGGCCATGCCGGTTACTCGGCCTCCTGATGCTTTTTTTTCCCTTACCACGACATCAATATATTTGGTTTCTCTTCTGACCAGGTCGGCTATTTTAGACTTCGCTTCAGTGTCATTAGCGTCAACCGGTATTTCAACCCATGTACCATTGATTTTTTCAATTTTGTTTTCAATTGCTGTTGTAAATTTGTTCAGCTCCGCATCAACAGTAAGCTTTACAGGTGCTTTGGGGATGGCTTCAGATGTGCCGTCCGCTATGCGCAGCATTTCATCCGTGATTGT
>JAOZRC010000448.1 GCA_029940345.1 Desulfobacterales bacterium | reverse complement strand
ATATCACTTTGCCGCTTTGCGGCATTAACCTCTCCCCCAAATCCGTTATAATCAGAATATTTGCTTTTAAGCCTCAACCAGACCGATTTTTATCATTTTTTAATGAAGGGAAAAAGATTGTCGTTACAAATGGATTTCGTAAAAAGTCCCCCCAAATTGCCTATAAAATAAAAAAAGTTAGCTCTAAAAAGAATGAAAAGTTATAACTCAAGGGTAAAAAGTGGAGGTTATTATGCCGAATAAAAAGAAGTCAACTTTTGAACGAGTTATGAGCGACTCAGAACAGAAGAAGAAATTTGAAAAAGAATATGCACAATTTCTTTTTTCTGAGTTGTTGCTTGAAGGTATGGATGAAGAGCATATTAGCGTAAGGACACTTTCTAAAGAATCTGGCGTGTCTACCTCTGTAATTCAAAACATGAGATCAATGAAGCCGTCAAATATTACTATAAAGACGATGGTATCATTATTGAAGCCATTAGGTTATCAATTGACAGCTAAAAAAGGTAAAAAAACAGTAACATTGTCTGCTTAGGAACGGGGACAAAATAACTTCCCCAATTATGCATCACAGCTTCGGGCCACCTTTACCCGATCTCTGATCACAAAAGAATCAAAATAGCCTGCTATTCCTTCAACTTTTGTGATTAGAGATCGGGCAAATCTGACCCAAATCTGCGCGCCTACTTGAGGAAGGTATTTCGTCCCCATTCCTTAAAAGGAAGACCGCTAACAATGCAAATTCAGTGGAGCGCAAAAAGCCGCGCCTGATGATTTGCGACGTTCAGTTTCGTGATCACTATGAAAAAAGCTAAAATCGTATATGAAGAAAAAAGAGTATTAATAGCAAAGTATCATCACCCAAAATCTGATGATTACTTGGATTATATATCCATTATAAAAATCAAAGATTCAGGAAAAAATCCTGTTGAAATGATCTTGAAATTTGATGGAATTCCTCCTTTCGTAAAACGGTGATTAGGAACGGGGACGAAATGACTTCTGCCGTTGAACAGGTCGAAATTATTTAGGCTACCTACATAAGCCGGGACACTTCCGCTCGTTACGAGGCTCCGCCTCGTAACGGGTAATCTGAGGCTCTGCCTCCTGCGCAAGACGTCTTGCAGCAGGCAGAGCCTGCCACTGTGCGTTACGAGGCAGAGCCTCGTAACGAGCAACTAATCAGAATGTGTCCCGCCTTAGGTTGGTAGCCATTATTTACAAATTATAGAACCCATCAAAAAATCGAACAACTTTGATAAACAATAAGCCGAAGACTGCTATTATGTCTGAAAAAATACTGCAATGGTTTCCTTTTTTTATAATATTTCTTGCGCTCATCAATGCATGTGGCAATGATAAAATTGGGAAATTGACCAGCGCCCCTGTGGGATTGACATTAGGCATCCAACCGGATGGCGCGGAAATGACAGGTCTGGTTTTACTGGCAAAGGACTTGGGGTTGTTTAAAAAAAACGGATTGCAAATCACTTACAAAGAGTATGCTTCAGGTGGCCAGGCCTTGAGTGCGCTTAATAAAAAAGAGGTTGATTTGGCATTCACCGGGGAATTTATATTTTTGAAAAATTTGTTGATGGGCGCCGATATAAGAATTATCGCTTCTATCGCCACATCTGAATCAATACGGGTAGTGGCTCAAAAGGGCATCGGTATTAAAACGCCTTCAGATCTGAAGGGGCGAAGGATTGCCCTGATTTCCGAGTCCAGTTGCGAGTTTGATGTGAGGGTTTTCCTCCTCTATCATGGAATCAAGATTAATGATGTGAATATCATCAGATTATCAACTCCCAAGGCGGTGTATGAAGCGTTTATTAACGGAACTGTTGATGCGGCCGTCCTTTGGGAACCGTATGTTATGATGATCAAGCATAACTTAGACAATTTGATATATGACTGGCCGCCACATAGAGGCAAACAGTTTTTTTGGATAGTTAGCGCCCAGGAGCAATTCGTTCGTCAGAATGCGCATAAGGTGCATCAATTTCTCACAGTGCTCAGGAAAGCCGAAGTCTTTATGGAAAACAATCCGGTTGCCGCCGGACAGGCAATATACAAGCAATCGAAGCATAGCAAAGCGCATTTTGACTATATCTATTCCCTGGTCAGGTGTGAACTTATCCTGGATCATTCCCTTTTGATCGCACTGGAGGATCAGGCTCGATGGTTGATATCCGACCGACAGACAGACTATGGTAAGATGCCGAATCTGTTGGGATATTTTTATTTCAATGGGCTGCGACAGGTCAAGCCGGAAGGGATTCATATCGTTCATTAGGAAAACCATTCATGAAGATCACAACCAAGCTGAAGATTATCCCAACGATTGTTATATGCATGACAATAGCATCTGCCGTTATTGTCTGGTTGTCATTCCAAAAAATACATCAAAAGGAGATTCAAGATACAATTATAACATCTGCTATTGTGAATATATTCAAACTTGACGTGTTGATGCATGAATATCTTTTGCACCTTGAAGAAAGACCACGAGAACAGTGGAATATCCAAAACAAGGCCCTGTCGCTTTTGCTCAATGAAATTTCGTTTAATAATCTCAAAGATGAGAGCACCTTAAAAACCTTACGCAAAAACCAGGCCCATATAACTGTCCATTTTGGTCGTATGGTGTCATTACACGAAGATCCGGATTATGAAAAAAATGATGCTTTTTTTAAAAAAATTTATAAACTCCTGCAAAGCCGGATTGAATTGGGTTCTCAAAACATGATCCGTCACTCGGTTCAACTGCACCAAAGGTCTCAAAAGGATTTATTCATCACCCATAAAAGATTGAGCTGGTTTCTCATCGCTGTTATGCTGCTTTCAGGAATATTAATCGCCTTACTGACAACTTTTATCGGTCGGAGTATTTCCAAACCGATTGCCAAGCTATCTCGAGCAACAGAAATTGTCGGCTCTGGAAATCTTGACTTTCAGATCGCCTCAAAAAAAAATGATGAACTGGGCCGGTTCAGCAAAACATTTGACCAAATGGTCTCACGCTTGAAAGAGGCCATGGTCTCCCGTGCCACTCTGCAGGCTGAGGTGAAGCATTTGGATCGCGTGGCGACTATGGGAACGCTTACAGCCGCCCTGGCGCATGAAATTAACCAACCACTGGCAGCGATATTGAGCAATGCCCAGGCGGCTATCCGGTTCCTGAAGGCGGAACAGCCCGATTTCCACGAGGTGCGAGATGCGCTACACGATATCGTATCAGATGACAAACGTGCCGCCGAAGTGATCCGGCGGTTGCGCAGGATGCTTAAGAAAGAGGCCCTTAAGTGCGAGGCGTTGGAACTCAATGTGGTTATCCAAGAGATTGTCGACCTGCTCCGGAGCGAGATCATCATTATAAATGCCTCAATCGCAATGGATCTTGATACAGGGATTCCCGATGTATACGGCGACCGGATTCAGATCCAACAGGTTATTCTCAATCTGCTCGTAAATGCGTTTGATGCCGTGAAAGGCCTGCCTGATGGAACCCGTGAGATTCGTATATCCACCCGGGTCGGAGAATCCGACAGTATTCTTGTCAGTGTGAGTGATTCAGGCCCTGGAATTGAGGCTCATAAACCAGAAGCCGTCTTTGAGGCGTTCTACACGACCAAAAACAAGGGCATGGGTATGGGGCTTCCGATCAGTAAATCTATTATCGAACAGCACGATGGTCGTATCTGGGTTTCTGATAATCCTGAAGGAGGGGCTGTGTTTGCCTTTACCCTGCCGATAAGCAAGCCCGCTATTTATGAAAACAAACCGCTAAAAGGGAGTGTTTAAAAATTATGACAGTTGAAAACGCTATGGTCTTTGTTGTGGATGACGATCTGTCTGTTCGCAAGAGTCTGGACCGGCTCATCCGGTCTGCGGGGTTCGCCGTCGAAACCTTTGCCGCTGCCAATGCGTTTTTAGAACGGCACTCCCATAAAGGACCTTCCTGTCTGATCCTGGATGTAAAAATGCCCGGTGTCAGTGGTCTGGAACTGCAGGAAAAACTTCTATCCCAAGAATATGCCATGCCGATTATCTTCATTACCGGTCATGGTGATATACCCATGACCGTGAAAGCGATAAAAAAGGGTGCCGTCAATTTCCTGAGCAAACCATTTGATGATACAGACCTTCTTGATGCGGTGCATGAAGCCCTTCAGAGAGATACCAAGGCGCGGACTATACGGGAGAAATTGGAAAAAATCCACCGGTGCCTGGAATCGTTGACACCCAGGGAATACGAAATTTTAACATACGTGATCACCGGTATGCTGAATAAACAGATCGCCTATACCCTGAAGATTAGTGAAAAAACCGTTAAGGTCCACCGTGGACGCGTCATGCAGAAGATGAGCGTGGGTTCCGTGGCGGAGCTCGTGCGGCTTACGGAGCAAGCGCACATCAAACCTGCCGAAGTGCTGCTCTAAATCAATTCCATATCCCCTGATTTTCCTTCACCCTATGTCTCGAACCACCCCCTTATCAGACCAAAGTCTGATGGACTAAGGTCCAATATCTTTTTCTTATTCTTTCAGCTATTCAACATAAAAGATAAGGAAGGTTTGGTCGTAAACCGAAAGGAGTTCTGCTGTGCGAGAAGCAAGGAAGCCGATGATTTACCTTGTAGATGATGAAGAATCTGTGCTTAAGGCGATGAAACGGCTAATTCTCTCAATGGGCATGGACGTCAAAACTTTTGCATCGGGGCAGGAATTCCTTGACTCAGACTTCAGGGATCAGAAAGCGTGCCTGATTGCCGATATCAAAATGCCTGTTATGGATGGGATTAAGCTCCGAAAAAAGCTTGTGGCCAAAGGTTCCAGGCTGCCGGTTATTTTCATCACCGCGTTCGACACCGATAAAATACGGGGTGAAGCCAAAGGAGTCGGCGCGTCCGGCTATTTTCAAAAACCTGTTGACGACCAGGCGCTGCTTGACTCGATCCAGTGGGTTTTAAGCAATCGGCCCTCCTGAAGGAGCATGATCCAAAGCTTGAGTTTATTGTTTAATTTTCCATTTAAGTACTCGGCCAAAAGTTTTCGGGTATTTCCCGCACTGCTCGT
>JAOZRC010000447.1:4028-5086 GCA_029940345.1 Desulfobacterales bacterium | reverse complement strand
TTTCTGGATCATCGTTTGTTTGAATTGGCCATTCAACAGCCTGTTGAACGCAAAATATTTAATAACATGAATAAATGGTTGTTGCGTCGGATTACGCGTCAACTTCTGCCTTCCGGCATTGTTGAGGCTCCCAAACGTCCGTTGCAAACGCCGCAGCGGGAATGGTTGCGCGGTCCGTTAAAAAACTGGGCCAATGAGCTGATTGAGACAGCGTTAATGACTTATGGCGGAACATGGTTAAACACAAAAGAAGTTCGTGCGTCATGGCAAGCCTATTGTGGTCAGATGAGCGATAACAGTTTTTACATCTGGCAATGGATCAGCCTCGGCTTGTTGGCAGCTAAACGTTAGAACAAACTAGAAGAGAACTTGCGGAAATAATATTATCAAGGCCGGGTTGGCGGCGTGTGACCCGACGCAATGCTGTCTGAAAGTGTTCGGTTTTTTTCCAAATTCTCTAACTGGAAATGGAATGGTTGTTACAAAAGAAAAGATCAGGAAAGGAAGTCAGATTGAATATATGGAGCCAATAGGCAAAAAGCCAATTATATATTTACCCATAGAAATTAAAGTGCGGGAGTTTGATGGTAAACTGCTTTTCTCCCTTATTGCGGCGGAAAGCGGTTTCAATGTGATTTTGGGTGTCCAGAAAGATATTCGCAAATACATTTATCTGTTTCCTCAAGGTTTGTATCTTGACAAAAGTAGCGCCAAGAGCAAAATTAAATGGTTCAAATATTTTAAAAAGTTCGACAATATCTTAGGGGCGTGGGATGAGGAAGGCTTGATAATCCATGAAGACACATACCTGGGTAATCGAATTTCGAGTGAAGCTTTTGCAATGTTGGATAGATTTTTTGCATGGGGAGATGTACAGGCTGATTTGATAAAGAATAAGTATCAAAATATTCAAGATAAACTGATCGTTTCAGGAAACCCGCGTTTTGATATGCTTCGTCCCGAAGTGCGCGGTTTTTATTCAGGAAATGTTGATCAACTAAAACGACAGTTTGGCCGAATGATTTTAATAAATACCAATTTTGGTTTTTTTAACCATG
>JAOZRC010000447.1:0-4018 GCA_029940345.1 Desulfobacterales bacterium | reverse complement strand
TGGATTGAATTCCAGAAAACGACATTTGAACACTTTGCAGCGATGCTGCCTGTTTTGTCCCAGAATTTTCCTGACCATTCAATAGTGGTGCGTCCGCACCCTGCTGAAAATCACGAAGTATGGAAAAAAATCACCGAAAAAACAGATCGGGTCTTTGTAATCTACGAAGGGAATGTGATTGAATGGCTCCTTGCGGCCGATGTAGTTATTCATTCCAACTGTTCGACGGGGGTTGAAGCCTTTTTGGCGGATACGCCTGTAATTGCATTTCGGCCTTTTGTATCAGATCGTTTTGAGACCTACCTGCCAAATATCGTAAGTAAGCAGGTGTTCAGTATTGATGAATTACTTACTGTATTGAAAAAAATATTATTGAGCAAAAGTTACGGAATTATGAATATGGCGCAGAGTTTTGAAGTCGCTGAAAAATATATTAGCGCATTAGAAGGACCATTGGCGTCAGAAAAAATTGTGAAAATCATTAAAACTATGAATTTACCCCAACAGGAGGTTAACCTTCCACCTCTTCAAAAATTATCAAGACAAATTGTTAATTTGACTCCTTTAGCCAGAAGGATCCTGCTTGAGATGAAGAATAGAATGATTGGTCCAAAATATTCAGAGCAAACACATCCTGAAAAAACTATCGCTGAAATTAAAACAAGCATAGAACAGCAAAAATGTCCCGATCTTTCGTTGGATGATCTTAAGAAATCAATACAAAAATTTCAGCAATTGCTTGATCGCTTTATTTCAGTTCAGGTTACCTGTGTAAAGCCTAACTGTTTCTTGATTTATGACCATAATACTCTGAAATAATATTCGATAATTTGGACAGGTACTGTGACAATAGTAAAAGCTATTTTTAAGTGGGCTTTCACCCGGCAAGCAATCGTCCAATGGCTATCAGGCGTAGAAATTTCCTGGCATAAAAATTGATGAAGTGGTAAATTCAACTATAAAAATGCAAGCTATCTCTCACCGATTTTTGAATACAAAAGTAATTCAAGTGGATGATTCTTGTTTTAAGATTACAATAAATGAAACAAAAGATCGCAGACGCTAATTGTCAACAATCAAACCAAGCAAATAAAGGTATAAGGACATTTCTAAAAGCAAAAATTCCTGTTCGCTTTTGGGCTATTCTCAGATTTTTCGATAAATATATAATCTATATTCTGTATTGTTGGTATCTGATTCGAAGAATCTGGCATGAACGTTCAATTTCTAACGGTATCCCGTCACTGCAACAATCCTTTTTTACTTTTCCATCCGATATTATCTCGGATTTGAATAAAAATAGCAAACTGTCTGACATACTGAAAGATTTGGGGTTCCATTTTTCTGAAGGCCAGCATAGCATCTATATATATCGAAAAGTGGATATTCTAAAGATTAATCCGACTTTTTTTCATTTCTACCCAAAACCCTTTGGACTGAAAATTATTAAAAGTCAGGAAATCTCTTTTGATGGAACCCCTTATTACACTTCCTACAAACTTGCCAAAGGCACGAACCGAATTAGTATGCGCGCCGTCGGAAGTATAAAGGAAAAGGCCTTTATTAGCAATCTTCTTAATTTACATAATGTCGCACCAAAGGTTTATGATATCATTAAATTGATTTTCGGAGACCGAATTTATTATGCCTTTGTGGTTCAACATATACAAGGAAACACCGTCACCGGAAAAGATGGCGTTACTTTTGTCAATTATCTTAACCGTGTTTTAGAACAGACGGGCGTAGAGGTTTTGGGTATCAAGGAACATTGTGATTTTCGGCCACCCGAATTCAGAAATAATATTTTTTCCGATTTAACAGGTTCATACTACGTTGATATTCAGAATTTTGTGATGTTTAACAAAATGCATCATAATAAGCTTGCAAAAACATTACAAACAGTGATCGTTAAGGATAAAAATCGCTTTTATCCGAATAAACTCTTTTCTTGCATTTATCCCAATTCCGCGAATGATGAAAATAATGAGCAACTTGATTACTTTACTAATTTGAATAGCTTTTTAGAGCAATACAAGGTGAATTTGAATAAGTGCAGTCTATTGGATATTGGTTGTAATCTTGGCCTTTTTATCATGTTCGCTTTAAATCGCGGCGCACGATGGTGTGTTGGGATTGATAACAACGAGATGGTTGATACTGCCCGCTTGTTGCTTTACAGTACTGGTTTTACACGTTTTGATTTGTTGGCATGGCATCCGAGGGAATTTGATGATGCAACTTTTTTGCCTGTTACAAAATATGATATACTTCATTATTTTTCAACCGAAGACCATTTTAGACTTCCGACAGGGTTAGAAAAATTGGATTTCAGGATATTGTTGTATGAAGGTCTGGCACATGAAAATATACAAGATATTGAATCCCGAATAGAGTTATGGCCATTTGAAATTAATATACTTGGGCATTGCAGGCTAAAAACCGGAGAAGCTGAATCAAATCCGTTAATTTTGGGGAATATTCAATAGGCCCAATTTTCAGGTGCAAATTTTAATCTCTCTGAGTTACACTCCCAAATACTTATTCGTAATAACAGTGTCTTCATTCATAAACATTCTACGCACCTTTATGCACAACAATTCATTATCAAATCAAATTGATACAGTTTATAAGTCGTAAACCAACCATCCTTGTTCTTGCTGACGGTATGCCGGTCGGCGGCACCGAACGTCAAATTATTGAACTCTTAAAAGGGCTAAAGCAAAAAACTAATTTCTATCTGGCCTTTGGGGTTCTGGTAAAAGGAGGTGCCCTTGAAAAGGAAGCAGCGCGTTGGGCCGATTTCTCAATACCACTTCCCCAACGCCAGAGTTTTGATATCACCCTTGCCTTTTCGATTTCAAAGGCGGTAAAAAGATATAAAATCAATCTAATCCATACGTTTGGAATGATCTCTGACTGGGCGGGTCTTTATGCATCAAAAATTAATCGAATACCATACATTAACGGCTCAATCCGTAGTGCGCGTCCTCGCCTAAACCATCGTGATATCGTCAGTCGCATCGCAATGCAGTTTGCCGATAGTGTTGTTGCCAATTCTTATGCCGGACTTTCCGCTTTTAAAATTCAAGCGCATTCGAAAACGGATGTGATTAAAAATGGTGTTGATCTTAACCGATTTAAAGATGTTAAATCGGTTGTGTATTCATCTTCAACTGTATGTATGGTTGGTAATTTTACTAAAAAAAAAGACCAGATCAGTCTGATTCATGCGCTGCCAATAATCCATGACGAATTTCCTGCCATTAGATTGATGCTTATTGGGAGAGGTGCCAAATTAGATGAATGTAAAAAAATAATTCCCTCTTTAGGGCTATCACATCATATTGATATCGTATCCAATACAAGTAATCCGGAGCCTTACATTGCGGCAAGTCAAGTCGGTGCCCTCATCAGTCCCCAGGGGGAAGGCCTTTCAAATGTAGTTATTGAGTATATGGCACTGGCTAAACCGGTTGTAGCCACAGATATTGGTGGGAACGGTGAAATTATTGATCATGGAATAACGGGTTATCTGATACCTGAAAATAAACCTGAAATAATCGCCGAATATATATTGAAGCTCTTTCGTAATCCTGACAGAGCTAGGCAAATGGGAATTACAGGCCAAAAAAAAATAATCAGCCAATTCGATTTGGAACGGATGATTGATGAGTATGAAAGTCTTTATCGTAAGCTTTTAAAATGAAATATAGGAGCAATTGAAAAAAAATCAGTTCAGTAAAATATGCTAAGGACAATATAAGGAAAACGTATGCCGCAAGTCATAATTGATCTCTAAATAGATCGCATCGCTATGCTAATTAATCCCATAATTCCACAAGAACTGGAAACGCTTTTCAGCTACCAACTTAAACCGCGACACTAATGTAAGTTCAGTGTCATTGATACAGAAAGGCATAATGCAAATTGTCGCGCCTTAAATTGATGGCCCATTCCTCAAACAACAATATAGAATTACGTACGCTGTTAGGATACCAACATAAGGAGGGACACTTAT
>JAOZRC010000446.1 GCA_029940345.1 Desulfobacterales bacterium | reverse complement strand
AACCGCTCTCACGCTTTTGCAGCCGATTTAAGACTTTTCAAACAGGCTCTAAGATACGCTAAACCTTTGGTTCAGCACTCCTTGGTAAAATGAAGGATTCCACAAAAAGCGAAACGGTTTTCCGCTTTATGGCGGCAGCCTTTTTTAAGAAGCCGCCTTTGGGGTTTTTTCCAGGAATCCGTTCAACTGGGCGACATGTTTTATTTCTTCATTAATGATCGCGTTAATTTTTTCCCGCCCGAATTTGAGAGGAACCATCTCTTTAAGCCCAATATAAAATAAGATCGATTCTTTTTCAAGATCTATGGCGGTGTTGATAATTTCTGTCATGGTCTCTTGACCCGAAAAAAGATCAGCGATATCCGGATTGCCTTCGCCGCCGTGTACATCCGCCATAGCTTTCAAGTAAAGGGCAAGTTCTTCATCCGGATCTGAAACGGTTTGTGGTTTTTCCAACTCCGAGACCTGCTTTTTCATTTTTTCAAAATCGGCCCTGTGGTTGTCCTCCATGCACGCGAGGGTTTCTAAAAAATCCTTATCTGAAGGATCTTCCTGGAAATCCGCCGCTTTTCGGTAAAAGGCCGCGCCATTTTTTTCGATCTGAATGGCCATTTCAAAGACGTCTTCAGCTTTATAATGATATGGCATAATATCTCCTTGGATTTTGAATTTTTTTTAATTTCTATACGATTTATTGCAAAAAGCAAGGTTAAAAACGCTTTTGTTCATGTTTCCGATTAGAAAAAACAGTCGCCTATACATGGCATTTAGGGCATCCTTCATTTTCCGGTTTACACTTTCCTGAAACTACAAGGATTCAGTTTAATAAGGATTAAGACCGTGATTATCGTTTAGGTTCAGGCCATATATCAAAGAACAACAGTTGCAAAATCCTTACTAAATTAAATCCTTGTAGATCAGCGAGGAAAGTGTAAACTACTTTTAATCTTATATGAAGGATGCCGCATTTAGGATAAAAGGTTAGCGTATCTACAATTATTTTATTGACACCCTATATAATTAGGTATACCAAACAAAATTCGTTGTCCGATAATCAAATGTGAACGTTTACAATGGACAACATCAAAACAGAAGTAAAGGAATAAGATGGACGCAACAATTGCATTGGCCGGAAATCCCAACGCCGGCAAAACCACGCTTTTTAATGCCTTGACCGGCGCGCGTCAGCATGTGGGTAACTATCCCGGTGTGACGGTTGAGAAAAAACAGGGAATTTACATTCACAATAACACCGAAATACAAATTGTTGATCTGCCGGGAACCTATTCCCTCACCGCGTATTCACCCGAGGAATTGGTGGCCAGGGATTTTTTGGTTAATGAAAAGCCCAGGGCAATCATCAATATCGTGGATGCATCCAATCTCGAACGTAATCTCTATCTGACCGTCCAATTTAAAGAGATGGGCGCACCGCTTTGCATCGCCTTGAACATGATGGATGTGGCTGAAAAACGCGGTGTTGAGATCAATATTCGCCAATTATCCAAGCTGATGGAAACACCGGTCATCCCCACCGTGGCCCGCACCGGCCGGGGCAAAAATGAATTGATTTCCCAAGTAATTGAAATGATTCAAAAGCCCCCTGACGCACCTCCCTTGGAAATATCCTATGGCAAGGATATTGACGGGGCGCTGATCGAAATGGAAAGGGAAATCAAGAGAAATCATTTTTTAATCGAAACCTATCCCGCCCGATGGATCGCGCTGAAATATATGGAAGATGATGAACAGATCAAATCCCTTGGTGAAGATGCGGATGCAAACTTTTCAGCGCTGCTGGAGGCCATTGTCAAACGCATCGCCGATCATACCATGGCGACGTTGGACTGCTATCCGGAAGCGCTTATCGCCGATCATCGTTATGGGTATATTCGGTCTGTTATCCAGCAAGGCATTGTCAAATACAATCACGACCGTAACCGACTTGAGATTTCGGATAAGATTGATAAGGTGGTCACCAACCGTTTTGCCGGCCCTTTGATTATGGTGGCCATTATTTTTTCCCTTTATCATTTTACCTTTACATACAGCGCAATTCCGGGGGGATGGGTGGAAGGGGTGTTCGGATGGTTGAGCGGCCTGGTGCAAGCCAATCTTGCGGACGGCCTGTTGAAATCAATGATCATTTCCGGCGTTATTGACGGCGTCGGCGGTGTCATGGGGTTTGTGCCGTTGATTATGTTCATGTTTTTCGGCATCGCCCTGTTGGAGGATTCGGGCTATTTTGCGCGAGTGGCCTTTATGCTGGACCGTATCTTTCGCATTTTCGGTTTGCATGGAAGCTCCGTCATGGCCTATATCCTGTCCGGTGGCATTGCCGGCGGATGTGCCGTTCCGGGCGTCATGGCCACACGCACGCTCAAATCGCCGCGCGAGCGCTTGGCCACCCTTCTGACCGCGCCATTTATGAGCTGTGGGGCCAAACTGCCAGTGTTCGCTTTGCTGGTGGCCGCTTTTTTCGCAGATAATGAGGCGGCCATCATGCTGCTGATCACCTTGATCTCCTGGGCCGGCGCCCTGTTAGTGGCCAAATTCCTTCGCATGACGGTGATCAAGGGTGAAGCCACACCGTTTGTCATGGAACTGCCGCCTTACCGTCTGCCTACTTTCAAGGGACTCGCCATCCATACATGGGAGCGCACCTGGCAATATATCAAAAAGGCCGGAACAATTATTCTCGGTATTTCCATCATTCTCTGGGCTATGATGACCTTTCCCGGACTTCCGGATGCGGAAAGCCAAAAATATGCCAAGATGCGCAACGAACTGAAGGCCGCTACCCTTCCCGCGGCGATACATGAAATTGACTCGATCCGTGACAATTCAAAACGTTCCGCCCCAGCCCTGGCCTTGCAAAAACAACTCAATACGGTTGCCTCCCGGGAAGCGGAAGCCGCATTGAGACACTCCCTGGCCGGGCGCATCGGCACGGCCATGGAACCGATTTCCCGTTTAGCCGGATTTGACTGGCGCACGGACATCGCCCTGTTGGGCGGTTTTGCCGCCAAAGAGGTGGTGGTTTCCACCCTGGGCACGGCCTATTCCCTTGGGCAGGTCGATCCCGACCAAGCCGGCTCGCTGTCCGAAATTTTGGCCGGGTCGCCCGGATGGAGTCCCTTGACCGCATTAAGCCTGATGATTTTTACAATCTTTTACGCCCCCTGCTCGGTCACTGTTGTGATCATCATCCGCGAATCCGGTTCGTGGAAATGGGGTGCGTTTTCCATGCTGTTTAACACCTTGCTGGCGTTTGTATTGGCAACGGCCGTGTACCAGGTGGGAACCGCTTTGGGTTTGATGAGCGGGTGACTCCATCTGCTTAACACCGCCGTGATACCGATAAAACCTTAACACGACGTTAAAATTCAGTTTTGTCGTAACTGTTCACGCCCCTGGGCGGAACGGCTTTCCGCTCTACATCACAACCGTGCGCGAGGGTGTAGCGCGGGAAGCTGTCCCGCGTTAGCATACATGTAGGTGGAGTGAACGGTTACGTTTTGTCGGGTTACGCTGTACTAACCTGACCTACTGCTCCTGCGAAAGGGGGGAATGGTTAGGATAAATCGCGATAACTGACATAAGCAATTGTCATAACATGCATTATCTCTGACCCACATCTTTTTTACCTCTTCAACTGAACCAGTGCCGGCGCATAGATTTAGGTCAGACCAGTTCGATGGCCGTATCTTTTATCTTTGTCAATTCCAGAACTGCGATTTCCGGGTAGCAATTAAATCTTACAGGATAGATTGCCCAACCAATTCCTTTACTGATAAAAAGAGGGCCTTTTTCAGTCTTTATCAATCCGCTGGAATATCTTTTATTTTTAACCGGTAGCACGGGTGGCCCGTAAAATGGTATGGATACCTGCCCTCCATGCGTATGCCCACTCAATACCAAAGATAGCGGGGTTTTAAATACAGTGTCGACAGAATCAGGATTGTGCGACAACAGGATTCTGCAATCGCCTTCATCAGAAGTGGAAAAACACTGGTCAATATTCAAATCATCTTCCCAAAGGTCTCCGGCCCCGCCGAATAATATACGCTCCTTGTCCTTGTATATCGGTTTACATGTGTGTCTGACATTTTGTCCCGATCTTCGAAGCCACTCAAGAGACTTCTCAGTATCCGCCCAGTGATCATGATTCCCTAAAGTTGAATATACCCCATACTTGGCGTTTAACTTCGATAAAATTGGCCAAACCGTGTCAATTTCTTTTGTTGAATCCCTTGCATGGACGTAATCTCCCGTACAAACGATCGCATCAGGCTTTAGGTTATTAGACTTTTTTACCACACCCTTAATAAACGCCTCTGAAACTAAAAATCCCAAATGAAGATCCGTGAGATGAACCACTCGAAAACCATGAAATGATTTCGGTAAGGAAGGAACCGGTATCCGGTACGTATTGATTTGAACTAAATTGCGTTCTATAAATACCGGGTAACTTGCGAGCAATGCCGCAACCCCTCCATAACATGCCAGTTTTAGAAATTTACGTCGGTTCATTTTTTTCCTAACGCTGCCGGTCACCGAATGCCACGGAGCGCAGCGAAATGGCAATCCGGTACACTGGCTCTAAGGGCTTTTCATAACAATTATTCAATTATTTAATACTATACTTGGCACGGTCATAATTGGTGATTTTGAAATATGTCTTACGCCTATGAATTAAGGTATTGATCAATTATAAAATCACCAATTATGGCCTTCGCGAGTATATCCCAAACCCAATCCAAAACAATGCTCCGATTACAGCAGTAACTATAAACTTTGTTTCCCTTCTACTTTCTTTTTTCCTGATTATAACGGATTTGGGGGGAGGTTATGCCCAATACTGTTAAATTAAGAATAATCCGCTTCCGGTATCGTCAGGCAAGGCGGGCCTCTCATACTTAGATTGCAGCAGACAATCTGCGCTCTTCGTACTATTTTTATTGACAGTTTCGATTTCTTATGGCATTTTATTTCTGACTTTAAAATAAAGGAGGAAAAATAATGCCGGGCAAACAGAAACTCTTGCCTTTCGCCCATTTTAAAATTGTTTTTTTAATTAAACCACAATATATTGTA
>JAOZRC010000445.1 GCA_029940345.1 Desulfobacterales bacterium | reverse complement strand
TGCCCCATGTTTGAGTTATTCCGAGCAATTAACTTTAGAGAAAAAAAACGCTATTAAAGAACTGTTGAATATTAATGGTGCAATGCAACAAGTCAAACTCATGAGCAATGCAATGTCGCAACGAATGACTAACATGGCCAAAAAATCAATGCCTGAAATTGATCCAAAATTTTTTGATGTCATAGAAGAAGAAGTTAAAGTAGCGATTCGTGATGAGCTTTTCGTAAAGGAATCATTGTATACTTTTTGGTACCCCATTTATAATAATTATTTCACTTTGAATGAAATAAATGGATTAATTCAATTTTACAAAACTCCTTTAGGACGAAAAACAATTTCTGTTATGCCTAAAATGACACTGGAAAGCATGAAAGCTAGTCAAGCATGGATGCAATCAATGATTCATAAATTTCAAAAAATTAAATGGAGAATATTAGATCGTCTTAAAAAAGAAGGCATAGAAATATCCCCTGATAATGCTGATACAGAATGTGAAAGATTTTATTCTCTCAATAACGATGCAAAATCACATTTCGATGCAAAAAAATATGCTGAAGCGCGAAAATATGCCAACGAGTTGCTTCTACTTGCCGACAACTATACGAAAAACTGGAATTATGGAAATGCAATTTATGATGCTCATTACATTTTGGGCAGATTAGCCATTTTAGACAATGATATAAATTTAGCTAAAAAACATTTATTTGCGGCTGTCAAAACACCAGGATCTCCTCAACTTAATTCATTTGGTCCAAATATGGCTTTAGCAAAAGATTTATTAGAAACAGGCCAAAAGGAAGCAGTGATTGAGTTTCTGTATCAATGCAAGAAGTTTTGGACCAACCACGAACAAATAAACAAGTGGGTAAAAGATATAAAAGACGGTAAAACTCCATATTTCGGAGCTAATTTATTATATTAACTCTACAATGTTATTTATATTATAAATACCGTTTAATCAATAACTTACGAACTTAAATCGTAACTTCTCAATTAGTGCTGGTAACGCCAAAAAAATGTCTCTCGCAAAGGCGCAAAGAAATCATAAGTTAAATTGATTAGACCATAACTATTTGAGAATGCACCCTAAATCGTAGTTGTTAAGATTTTATAAATTCATTTAGTTGGTTGGTTGCTAAATCTTTAGTCAACTGATACAGGAGTCTATTCGCAAAAAGAAGGCTGAAATCGGCAATAATCAGCGAATCCTTTTGCAGCGCGCACTCGCATTAGTGCAGGAGAGTCTGACAGCATCCGTATAGAGACAGGCATCTTGCTGTATGAAAGCCGTTTTCATAACCCATCGTTCAACCGGACGGGCTGCCGGCGGGGCATTTTACAACTTCAGCGCTTTGCGATGTGCAGGGCTTTAAATAACAGTTTCGCATAGAGCCGCCCGCCGGTTAACTCAGCCGTTATGCTTTCCTATCAAAATGAGAATATATATGAATTGTGTTGTTAAAAAGTAGAATTTATGAGCATGCTGGATATAATCAAATCAGATTGGAATGTAATGTCCGATCTTCACAAAAAATATAAGACCGGCTGGCCCAAGGAAACGCCAAAGATTAATCCTTTAAGTTTTATTTTACGAAAAGCGGAATTAGGTGAGAAGCTGACAAGTTCAGAATGGAAATGGTTAGATAAACATCAATTGAATGATACGGAAGCAATAATAAAAAGTCAGGAGAGCTATAGGGCCTCTATACGCCAAGAAGTTCGTAATGAATTGATCAGGTTGAGAAAAAGTCAATTTTTATTGTCGATTTATAGAAACACAATACCTTCTTTGGATTCTGAAATAGCTATAATTATCTATAAAATTTATGCTTATGAGAAAGTTTCTGATGCGGAATCACGTTTTGTCAGTGAGAAATACAACAGGTACATAGATTTTCTCAATAGAAAACAAAAGTATAAAATAACGGAAGTGATTCCTTTTGATAAGCATTTTGAAAATATTCTGTCAAAATTGGAAGATGAAATACCGTTACGCGCTGATGAGATCGAATGTCTGTGTAAGTGTGATGCCTATTCTTTCTTATATCCATTGAAAAAGCAGTTTGACCATTTAAGGAATAAATATAAGGCGATTGGCCATAGGGAAGGTGAAGAGTATTCTCTTTCACTTTTTCATATTTTACAGAAACTTGATGAAAACGAACTCCCGAATCAAGCAGAAATTCAATACCTGAAAAATAATGAATTCAATGAAACTTTGGCAAAAGCACAGCAAATTGAATTCAGCTTTCTTAAAAAGAAGTATCGGGCAACGCAAATTCAAGAGAACAAATCTGCACACCATCTTTACAAAGTTCTAAAAAGATTGGATGCGGGCATTTCGTTACACGAGTCAGACATTAATTTTTTGAAAAAGCGTAAGCTGAACGAAACAGTCAAATTTGCTTATCATAAAAAGAGGGATGCATTAATTTGCAAAATTGATCAGGGGCTTGACTTGAAGTCGAATGAAATTGCATGGTGTGAAGAGCATGACTTTGAATACATTATTTTCGAGTGGTTGGAAAATGCTTTTGAATTAGGAAATTATAAAATTGCAGAAGAACCTCGTCTTTGCACTATTTTAAAAAACTTAAAAGCTGATAAGCGCCTCAATGATGATGAAGTGGTTTTGTTGCAATGCAGAAATTTGTTAGAACCGCGAAGCAATATTTTTACTACCCATCACAGGCTGGAAGCGCAGTTTTGTGAAAAACAATTTCAGCGTACAAAAAATCATTGGCATTTAGTAAACGGCAGCGCTCATTGGCGCAAGGCTGATGCTCCCCAAAAGGCGTTAAAACTGACAGATGGCTTGGTTGTCATTCAGGCAAAACCTGGCAAGGTAAAAGCCGCATTATTAACTACACGAGGTGGTGCGTTACGTGATATAAACAATCTTGATGAAGCTGAAACATGTGCGCTTGAAGCGATCGAACAATATCCTGACAGCCATAATCCCTATACTTTAATGGGTGCATTATGTTATCAAACCGGGCGTTACGCGGAAGGTGACAAATGGTTTGAGGAGGCAATAAAACGCGGTGCGACACCTTACAATCAGGATGCGGAAATCAGACGTATTTTACAAAAAAAATACGATTCTGAATTGATTGATTATCTTTTAAAAAAAGACCCTGATCGTTTTTCTTGGGTAAAAAAATTTTCTCGCAAACTGCACAATAAAAGAAAAGGCCGAAAATAGTTGTAATAAAAAATTGGGATACAGGTCTGAATCAGGCTCAAGGCTTGTAGCAATAAACTGTTACATCAGGCAACGGTGCCGTAGCAAATTGCGAAAATTTGCATAACAAATCGTTCAAGCGGACGGGAAGAAGGCTGGAGCTTTAAACAACTTTAGCACGCCCGCCGCTTAACTCAGTCGTTCTGCAAGCACCCAATAAATATCAATCATTATGAAAGAGCCTAATAAGGAAATCGAAAACTATTCCAGAGCGATTGAATTAGATCCTAAAAATCCAAGGATTTACAATCAAAGAGGGAATTTTTTTCATGAGCTTAAAAATTATCAAGAAGCCATTGCGGATTATACTAAAGCCATAGAATTATCTCCGGGCAATGCAGGTTTTTATAATAACCTTGGTATTTGTTATAAAGATGATAAACAATACGATAAAGCTATTGAATATTTTAACAAAGCCATTGAAATAAATCCTGATGATGAAAATACTTACTATAACAAGGGTATTTATTATCAAAACCTTGAGCTTTATGAATTAGCTATTGAAAATTATAACAAAGCTATTGAAATTAAATCCGAACACGCTGATGCTTACACAAACAGAGGTGTTATTTATTGCGAACTTAAACTGTACGAAAAAGCTATTGCGGATTACAATACTGCTTTGAAATTGAATCCGGAAGACGAAATAGTATATAACAATTTAGGAAGTGTGTATTCACTTCTGGACGAAAAAGATAAATCGTTAGAATGTTTAAAAATATCTTTTAAAAAAGGTTTTCGTGACTTTAAGGGTATTGAAGAGGATGCTGATTATGATAATATAAGGGACACAATAGAGTATAAATCATTAATATCAAATGCATTCTTCCAGAATGATACATTTTTAGGCAAAAATTTTCTCGTACGTTTTAATGATGGCCAATTGTGTTTAATGAAAGGACAGCTTGGTGTTTTTCCGCTTATCTTGCGCAATATAGAGCTGAAATTTTCTGATATGCTTCATCATTATAAAGTAACTCTATCCGAGCATTTTGTGATGTGTGTTATTGATTACGGCCATTCATTGTCACCTAAAAAATTGGCCAAAGAAACTGCTTCACTTGGCAAAGGAGACTTTAGAGGAGAATATTCTGAACCAGATTACTTAGATTCGATTGAAAGTTGTATTAATAAAGGATTGCTAAGACTGCTTAAAGCTACAAAGCTTTCAAATCCAGAATTGGAAGAAGGCTCTGTTGATTTTACTGAAACGGGATACATGTTGCACAGAGAAATTATAAAAACAATATTTGGGGAAAGAGTTCTTAAATACAACGATTCTGGATGGGATATAAACAGAAAGAAAAATGAAATACATATATACGCGGAAACTCAGGATCTCTGCCAACAAAGAACCCAAGAACTGATCGACCATACAGAACGTTATTTAGGTGAAGAAGTAAAAGTAGTAAGCTTTAATAATTACGATAAAATTGAAATTTGGAAACCCAATCAATTCATGAGCTTACGTGGTTTTCGTAATATTATTAAATATGCAACTTAAATAACTAATTTAGCAAAAAATTGTGCAGAACAAATCGTTCAAGCGGACGGGCTGCTACAGCGCATTTTATAACTTCTGCAGGTTGCGGTGTGCAGTGCTTTTAACATCTTTCATGCAATGAGTCGCCCGCCGCTTAACTCAGTCGTTATGTTTTCTAAAAATTATCATACACGAGGGGGTTTTTATGGTTACCGTTGAATTTAAAGAAATGGCATTATCATATTATGGTTGTGACGGCGGGAATCTATCATCTGTAGTATGGACTTGTGGTCTAGAATGGGGCGGAGGTTATGAAAATAATCAAATTAAGATAGAAGATATTGAGTCTCTACCATTGGGAGCATGGGATTTAAATGA
>JAOZRC010000444.1 GCA_029940345.1 Desulfobacterales bacterium | reverse complement strand
CCCTCGCTCTCACACTTTTTCGCTTCGATCACGACTTTCCAAACAGGCTCTAAAAAATTCGGCATGTTTCGAAATAACTCCAAATATTCAACTTTAACCACTTCCAACTTCAAATTTTGCACTGCGGAGCAATATGTATAAAGACAAAAAAGTGATTGTTGTTATGCCGGCTTATAATGCCGCGCAAACATTGCGTCTGACTTACGATGAAGTGATGGCGCAGGAAATTGTTGATTTTGTTATCGTGGTGGATGACAAAAGCCGGGATGACACCGTGGGGATTGCCAAAACCCTGCCCTGCACGCTGGTTTATCCGCACAAACGGAATCAGGGATACGGCGCTAACCAGAAAACGTGTTATAAGCTGGCGCTTGATGAAGGGGCGGATATTATTATCATGGTGCATCCGGATTATCAATATACACCGATGCTGATTCCGGCCATGGCTTCAATGATCGGCAATGGACTTTATCATTGTGTCCTGGGTTCGCGCATTCTTGGCGGATATGCGCTTAAAGGAGGCATGCCGGTGTGGAAATACATCTCTAACCGGTTTATCACGTTGGTTGAAAATATGCTCATGGGTGCCAAACTTTCCGAGTACCACACCGGCTACAGAGCCTTTTCACGGGAACTGATCGAGCAATTGCCGCTTAACATGAACTCCGATGATTTTGTATTTGACAACCAAATGCTTGCCCAGATTATCTGGTCAGGCCATACCGTAGCGGAAGTCAGTTGCCCGACAAAATACTTTGCCGAAGCGTCATCAATTAATTTGCAGCGCAGCATTAAATATGGAATCGGGTGCCTTCTGACAGCGCTAAAATTTCGGCTTGCCCGCTTCAAACTTATTTCTTCAAAGCTATTTCCTTTAGTTGATTGAAACCGATTTGGCTACAAACCGGGCATCATTCATAATTGTTGAAAAGTGCTTCACCGTAACCGTTCACTCCCCCCTCTGAGCGGAACGGCTTTCCGCTCTTCATGATGCCACATGTGAGTGTGTAGCGCGCGGGAAGCTGTCCCGCGTTTGTTTGCACGTAGGGGGAGTGAACGGTTACGATTCACCTTATTTCGCAGGTTGGGCGCAGATGTTTGGCCGAATTTCCTAATCGCCCCTCACATTAAACGCCAGTTTCCATTTACGGTCATCATCCCTGGCAACGCATCGAATTGCAAGTGCGCCTGTTTCGGTGGCTTTGGTTTCCAAAGAGACCGGGATGATCTCTCCCTTTTCACCATCCAATGTGGTTTCGAGGGTTGTGAGCGCTTCGATCTCCTCCTCCCAGTCTTCCACAACAGCGCCGGCGGCGTCAAAACGTTGGGATGAAGCCAGGAAATCAAATTTCACCGGTTCACCCACCACTAAAACAAATTCTTGCTCTGACAGTGTTGCCTGGGTGCCTTCTTCCATACCAAAAGGTGCGACACACAACGCTTTCATCGCCGGAGGCATACCGGGAACCGCCGGCCTGGCGGCAGCCACGCCGATATAATAAGATTTTCCCAATCCGGCGCGAATCCGTATTCCGCCGCCGCGACGGACCATGCCGTAGTATGCGGCGCCACGCGCCACGGCCAGATCATAATCATCATTTTCAATTTCACTGACCACAGCACCATCGGTTTCACGCCACGATTCGATCAGATATAATATGCGGCTTCTCAGCGACGACGCTTTCATAATTCCGCCGTTAAAAAGAACCGACGTCGGCGATAGTTGAATGGTTTTATCATCACCTGATTTGCGCCGTAAAAATTGGGCAATATGACGAGTCACCGCCGGATCGGCTTCATAGGACAGACCAATTTCACGGATACCGCTTTGCTGATTCTTAACCGGTTTGTCCAAACGTTTACAAACCGGGAAAAACCCATCGCGAATCACCTGCTCAACCTTTTCTTTTTTAAGCGCGGTCTTTATTGTGCCCCCGATCAGGCTGCTGCCGCGTCCTAAAATGGTGACAGGTTGCTCGGTGCAATCCGGATCAGACAGGATTTTTTCCTTGGCTTTGCGGCAACTCTGGATCAGTCCGCGCATCTGCCAGTCGTCCAGCTTGGTTCCTTTGGCCTCCATTTCCTGATAAACCGCGTAGGAAAGGGCGAGGTCCATATTGTCGCCGCCCACCAAAAGATGGTCTCCCACGGCAATTCGTTCTAAAACAAGTTCCCCGTCTTCTTCGGCAATCTGAATTAAACTGAAGTCACTGGTGCCGCCGCCTACATCGCATACCAACACCAGGTCATCTTTGTTGACGCTTTGCCGCCATTCATCCTGGGTTGATTCCAGCCAGGCGTAAAAAGCGGATAGCGGTTCTTCAATCAAGGTTACATCCGCAAGCCCCGCCATCTCGGCTGCTTTTACGGTAAGTTCACGAGCAACCGCATCAAAGGAAGCCGGCACGGTAATAAGAACATCCTGGTACTCTAATCGTAGCGCATCTTTATCAGCCTCTTCCGATTCAGCCATTGTATAATTCCAGGCACTGCGGATATGACGCAAAATCGCAGCCGACGCTTCCACCGGCGAAAGACGTTCATCTGTATTATCATCATTCGGTTTACGCTCCCAAGGTAATATCTTTGCATTACGGTCAACCATTGTGTTGCATAGCCATGATTTCGCGGAAGAGATCAAGCGATGGGGAATCTCGGCACCTCGGTCCTGGGCAAATTCACCGACGGCGATGCGGTTGTCTTCACTCCATGGCAGTTTAAGCGCGTCACCAGGGATTTCATGTTCACGCGGCATTAAAATAAAAGAAGGTAAAACAGGGCGTTTTTCCACTACGCCAGCACTGACCAATTGAAGAATTTGCATTATTTTTATATCTGGAAACGTACCTTTTTCCATCTTTATTGGGGTGTAAGCCACAACACTGTTGGTTGTTCCCAGATCGATACCGACAATATAGCGAGGTTCGGTCATGATAATTTATCCTTTAAATTACGATAAGTTAAATTGGCATCATTCATACATCAGTTTAGACTTTATCCCATTAATGACATAATATCCATAGCAAAAAAGGGCATCGTTCATTTCCCGGTTTACAATTTGGAGGAGTGCTAAACTTACAGTTTAGCGGTTAACAGCACAGCCGTATATCAAATACCAAACTGTAAGTTTGGCACTCCATCGGAAAGTATGAATTACTTTCGAGTTAAAATGAAGGATTTCCATATTTTTATTCAAAAAATTCCAATAGTGCAACAACAATATGTCCTCGTGTAACGCGTAAAGCCGTCCTGTATCAAAACCAACTGCCCACAAAAAAAGGGAGGTGCGTTAACGCATCTCCCTTTTATTATTTCAAACTCGGATTGTTAATAATCAGACAATCTGGAAATTAGCTGCAAATTTTAGCTGCCCATAGCCGCTTTATGTGTTTTAATTTCAACTTTTTCAGTAAGGCTGGCATAGTATTCGCGAAGAATTACCAAAACTTCTTCACGTCCGAAGTGATCCGGAATCTCGGTTCCTTCGGATAGGCCTTTGCGCAGCATGGTGCCGGAAAGCAGCACGCGATCTTCTTTGCCATGCGGGCAGGTGCGTAATGATGCCATGCCGTCACATTTGTAGCAGTAGAACGTCCAGTCGATTTTCAACGGCGTACAAAGCAGCGCTTTGCCTTCATCGGACGGAGTCGGGATTTTGTCAAAAATGGTTTGGGCTTCAAACATGCCATAAAAATCACCCACACCGGCATGGTCGCGGCCGATAATCATGCGCGAGCAGCCATAGTTCTGACGGAAGGTCGCATGCAAAAGGCCTTCACGAGGGCCGGCATAACGCATATCCAGCGGATAACCGCCCTGCACTACGTTCGCGTCCACAAAATAGTTTTTAACCAGTGCATCAATACATTTGACGCGTGTATCCGCCGGGATATCGCCCGGTTTCAGGTTGCCGACCAGGGAATGGATGTAAACGCCATCACACACTTCCACAGCAATTTTGCACAGGTATTCGTGGGAACGATGCATGGGATTTCTAAGCTGCAAAGCGGCGACTTCGCTCCACCCTTTGTCTTCAAATATTTTGCGGGATTCGGCCGGTCGCATATAAACGCCCGGATATTTTACCGGATATTCGCCTTCGGTCAGCACCTTGACAGGTCCGGCCAGGCTGACATTTTTCTGGTTCATCACCATTTGAACGCCCGGATGATCATCTTTGGCGATTTTCCAGAACTCCTCCGCGGTGGGGGTGCCTTCGCCCATGTAGACTTTTTCACATTCGTATGTTTTATCCGCTTCGGTCATTTCAAATTTTTCGGTGACTTTCATGGTGGCCATGATTTCACCGCTTGCAGCCGCCAGTGCGATTTCATCGCCTACATTGATTGCATCTGCGTCCGCTTTATCGGACGAAAGTGTCACCGGAATGGGCCAGAAGGTTCCGTCGGCCATAAGGAAATCATCACATACGCCTTTCCAATCCGCTTTTGTCATAAAACCGGTCAGGGGGCTGAAACCGCCGATTCCCATCATAATGAGATCGCCCTCTTCGCGCGCTGAAATGGTTATTTTTTTCAACCCTTCCGCTTTTTTCTTTTCCGCATCCAATTCCGCGCCTTCCAGCAGGCAGCAGGTTAACCCTTTCCCTCCGTGTGGCGCAACTAGTTTTGCCATCAGTTCCTGTCTCCTTTCAAAGTTTAGTGCTTATCAAAGTTTAGTGCTTAAAATGATTCTTATATAAAACTTCTTTCCTTTTTTTAAATCCTAAAATATAATAGGGAAATATTTCTTTGTCAAGTTTTAAAAATCATATTGCCAGACCGGTTTTAAGCAGATCAAATGACTAACTTAAAAATAAAAGCATGGATTATCGGGCATCCTTCATTTTCCGGTTGACAATTCGGCGGAGTGCCAAACTTACAGTTTGGCATTCAGCGCCCGCTGATGCTAAACTGTAAGTTCAGCACTTCGGAAAAAGTGTAAACTACTTTTTGGTTATTAAGTAAGGATGCCGATTATCGTAGACAGATTTTCCACAATTCGTTTAAAATCCTTGACATGCTTTATAACTGTGAATATTTAGTAGGTTTAAGAGCCTGTTTGGAAAGTCGTGATCGAAGCGAAAAAGTGTGAGAGCGAGGGCT
>JAOZRC010000443.1 GCA_029940345.1 Desulfobacterales bacterium | reverse complement strand
TTGAAATTTTACCCAATGCGCGCGGCCCGCTTATTGTCGATGCCTGTCTGCGTCTTGGCTATGTTATTATCACCATCGGAGTGCTTGGTTTTCTGGGACTGGGTCTGCCGCCTCCGGACCCCGATTGGGGCGGCATGGTAAATGAAACACGGCAGATGGCCATGGCCTTTCCACACATGACGCTTTTTCCCTGCATCGCGATATCCACGTTGATATTGGGGTTTAATCTGCTGGCGGACGGTCTGCGTGAAATCTCAATGCGTGATTAGGAGGTAACTGATATATGAATGACAATCTGGAACCGGTGCTGGTCTGCAAGGACCTCTGCATCTCTTACTATACGCGGGCGGGCGAAATCCCTGCGGTGGTGGATTTTTCGCTGACGGTAAAGCCCGGTGAAACCATCGGAATCGTCGGTGAATCGGGCTGCGGCAAATCCACCGTCGCAATGGCGATCATGCAGTACATGGGCGCTAGCGGAGGCGTCAAGAGTGGCAGTATCACCTTCAAAGGCCGCGATTTGACCCAATTGTCGGAAAATGAACTACGCCATATTCGAGGGGCGGAGATAGCGATGATTTACCAGGAGCCTTTCGCCTCTTTGAATCCAAGCCTCAAAATCAAGACTCAGCTTATGGAAGTGCCCCTGGCGCATGAAAACATTTCTAAGGATGAAGCGCAGCAAAGATCTGTGCAGATGCTGGCGGATGTCAAACTACCTGATCCGGAACGGATTATGGAAGCATATCCACATCAGTTATCGGGTGGACAACAGCAACGCGTGGTTATCGCAATGGGTCTTTTGTCGAAACCGTCTCTATTATTGCTTGATGAGCCGACCACTGCGCTGGATGTCACGGTTGAGGCCGGCATTGTCAAGCTGGTTGCCGATATCAGCAAAAAATTCGGCACCTCCCAGATTTATATCTCCCATAACCTCGGATTGATCCTGGAGACCTGCGACCGGGTGTTCGTGATGTATTCCGGTGAAGTTGTCGAAGAGGGGACGATTAATTCGCTTTTTACCTGGCCAATGCATCCATACACCCACGGCCTTTTTGCATGTATCCCATTGCCTACGGCCGATAAGAATGCGGCGCCGCTTAAACCGATCCGGGGTCAGCTTCCGTTGCCATTTGAACGGCCCCAAGGCTGTTATTACCACCCGCGCTGTGATCATTTCAAGCCTGGGTTGTGTGACGTTGATCATTTCAAAATGGAGTATGTTGAAAATAGTGCGGCCGACCATCGTGTACGATGTTTACGCTACAAAGAAATAGACCATCGTAAAGAGACGCCGGATGGTGAAGTCAAGGAACCGCTTGAACTTGGTAAACGGGTTCTCAATGTAGATGGCATGAAGAAGTACTATGAGGTTTATGACAACTCACTGCGGGCTCTATTTAGCGGTAAAAGAACGCGATATGTAAAAGCCAATGAGGAGTTGAACTTTACTGCCAAAGAGGGTGAAACGGTCGCCATTGTGGGTGAATCCGGTTGCGGTAAATCAACCTTTGCCAAAGTGCTGATGGGTTTGGAGTGTTGTACTGAAGGCGAGGTGCGTCACAAAGGCAAAGACATTTCGGACATAGCAGTCAGGGACCGCAGCGCCAGACAGATCAGCTCGCTTCAGATGGTATTTCAAAATCCGTTTGACACCTTGAATCCAAGCCACAGTATTGGCGGGCAGATATCACGCGTTATCAAGAAATTTGGGGTGGAAACTGACAAGAAGAAAATATTCGACCGGGTGATGAAACTTCTGGATACGGTCAAACTGCCCAGGGATTTTTATTTCAGAAAACCCAGGCAGTTGTCAGGCGGACAGAAGCAGCGTGTCGGCATCGCCCGGGCATTTGCCGGAAATCCGAGTATGGTCATCGCCGATGAACCGGTTTCAGCGCTAGACGTCTCGGTCGCGGCCGCGGTGACCGAGCTATTGATGGATATTCAGCGCAAACATAAAACCACACTGCTTTTCATCAGCCATGATCTGAGCGTGGTGCGTTACCTGTCAGATCGCATTGTCGTCATGTATCTCGGGCATATTCTTGAAAGAGGGACGACGGATGAAATCTTCGCCCCACCCTACCACCCTTATACAGAAGCGTTGTTATCAGCGGTGCCCATCGCAGATCCTGAAGTGACCAAACGTGAAATCGTGTTGGAAGGCAACCTGCCAAGCGCCATGAAGCCTCCTGAGGGATGCCCCTTTTGCACCCGCTGCCATCGGAAAATCGGCGCTGTTTGCGATAATGAACCGCCTCAGGATCAGGTTGTATCAGATCGGCACATCATCAAATGTCAGATACCGCTCGAAGAGTTAAGCAAAATTCCGCCGGTAATCAATGTGCCAGATAATTCGGAACGTATCCACGCGACAAATTAAAATTGAGAACCAAAAACCCGTAATTGCAACGTTCGATAGTCCCACAAAATGGTGCAGTTAGCGTAGAACAAATTGGCAATTTGTTCAACAGGATGCGCTAACCGGCAATTCAGGAAATTGACACAAACAGCGCGAGCAATTATAAAACTATTTAACCCATTGATTTTATTGCCTCGTACTTGTTTTGAAGGGACTACCGAATTTTGAGGAGCCAATTCCTTGACAGCCCATCTGACAAAAGGTATCTTTCTTGATATGAAATGTGCAGATTAACCCCTGATCATATTAAGACAGATGAACATGACAGACCAAATCGCCTTACGAAACGATTTTACTGCCCTGATCCAAGTCAAAAGATATCCCGACACCGTTGTGGACGCTACGTCTGTCCAATCTGGGACTTGCAGCAAAAATCATGCCCGAACAAACTGAAATCCGATGACAATATCTTATTGATTCAGAAGTATGGGAGACTTGGCCATGAGCCGACAAGCCATCAAAACATTAGTTCCCGAACCGGTTTATACCGACCGCCAGGAATTTATCGACCATTATTACAACTATGCACTTGAGGCGATTGAGCGCCGCGCCATGTCATCAGTGCTTTTAGGCCAGCGGCGCATGGGCAAGACCGAAATATTCAAACGCGTGGTGAACCGGCTTTTTTTTGAGCAGGATCACACCGATCCGCGAGCGGTCGTGCCGGTTTTTTTCAGTTTTCCGGATAAAGGCAGTAGTCCTGTGCAGTTTGCCATCAAGTATATTGATAATTTTATTCGCTGGTATGCGGCCTTTCGCTTGCGCCAGCCTGACCTGTTAAGCACTTCGATATATGAAACTCCTGCCGAACTGGCGGCTTATGTGCGCAAAAACCTGCCTCTGACCAAAATGTTTGCGACCAGTTTAAGCCTGTTGCAATCAATTGACAAAGGCGGCGTAACGTTTCCTGATCAACGCGCTTTGCTCCTCCCCCGCACGGTTTCAGATTGGGACGATACCACGATTGTCATGTTTTTAGATGAATTTCAAAACACACGCCTTCCGCATTACAATTTCGATATTGTAGGATTGATGCAGGAAGCGGTCGAATCTCCTACTTGCCCGCATTTTGTCACCGGTTCGGCCATGGCGATTCTGGCAAAAGAAATTTTAGGCCGCGGTGCGCTGTTCGGTCGTTTTGACAACGATCCGATCAAACCCTTAACTGAATATTGGGGCGCAGAACTGGCGCGTCGCTCTGCCGCCTATTATAATGCACAGCTTGACAAGTTGATGGCTCCGGTCGTCACTAATCGCTGCGGCGGCAATCCGTTTTATATTACTGCGGTTATCAGGCAGGCCGCCAAACAGCGCAAAAGCATAAAAAACGAGGAAACACTCAATAAATTGCTGGCCGTGGACCTCTCTTCGGGTTTTATCTGGGCCGAATTAAGCGATCAGGTAATGCGTTGGATCGAACGCATCAACGAATACGGCATCACCAAATGGGTGTTGTACCTTTCCGCGCTTGAAGAAAGCGATCGTATCGAACCGGAACAGATTCAAAAACAGTTGGCCGAAAAAGAGGGAACCCATCTTGATCTTGCCAAAATTCAGAATATTCTGGTTCATTTGTCTCGCGGCGATTTGCTTGGGTATATGCCGCTCGGAAGCCATTTTCGTAAAACCGATGATCCGATATTACTTGATTTTCTGAAAGCCTGGGGTAAGTTTGAGGTCGAAGGACATCATCACAATAAAGTCGTTATGGACACGGTCAAGCAATATGATACACTCAAACGCAAGATTAACGATCAAAAAGGCTATTTAGCTGAAGTCTATATCGCGCAAATCCTGTGGAACGGCCAGCGAAAGACCTTTCCGGCGCGATATTTTCATAGCAAACACGATATAAAGCTTCCGGACATGTTCCTGGATGTCCGTTGTCGGATGCGGTTAGAGGCTTCGGCGGAAAACGAAATTGATGTGTATGCCTCTGACGGCCGCGAAATATGGCTCTGCGAAAGCAAATGGTGGGAAACGCAAAAGGCCGGGCCGGATGTTGTCAGATTTATGCTTGAATTGGCGGAGAAATTGAAAGATTACGAAGGACGCGAATATTTTGAGACCGAACGCCCCTTGAAATTGCACCTGTGGCTCTTTGCGCACAATGGTGTCACCCCCGAGGCCGAAGCACTTTTACGAAAGAACGGCATCTATTGGTCGGAGCGCAAAGACCTGGATGAATTGATTCGTATAACAGGCTTGCGGCCGCTGCCTGCCTTTAAAACCGAATGAAGAAAATAAGATCAGGAGATCGGTTAAGATGGGCAAACAGAAAAATATTTTGGCGAAACGCCTGAGAAAAGCCTGTCATATTTCGCCTTTGAGATTCAAACTGCGGCGTCTTGCTGCGGAGCACCCTACATCATTGTCTCAAACCAATTTTCCGTTATGGCGATATGATATGGCTCGCAACTATTTTAAGCCAAAAAACGATATGGATTGCGGATATTGAATTACATGGCCACTTCCAACCCTATTCATCTCCTTGTTCCGGACGATGGCGAACGTGATGTCATACCGAATTCGATTAAGCTGGCAGCCGGTGGAACCGGACAGGAATATAACTGAAGGAAAAATCGAAAAGGTGCATTTGGGGAAGATCGTTACCATGCTGCGGCCATACAAAAAGGCTGATTCTAACGGATTTTGTTGATAGCAATTTCAAAAATAAAGAGAGATGGAATG
>JAOZRC010000442.1 GCA_029940345.1 Desulfobacterales bacterium | reverse complement strand
TGGTGGGAGATCCCAAACAGGCCATTTACAGCTTTCGCGGCGCGGATATTTTTGCCTACCTGAACGCGAAAAAGCAGATCAACCGCCAGACATCCCTGAAACACAACTGGCGCTCCGAACCCGGACTGCTGCAAGCTGTCAACGCCTTTTTTGACCGCACCTTTCCTCCCCCTTTTCTTTATGAGGATATCGGTTTTGAACCCGTGCAGGCACCGGATCCGGAACTCAAGGAAAAATATGATGAGCTGCTGATCAACGGTCTGAATGAGGCCCCTTTGCATATTTGGCAATTAAATTCGACTCAATTTGAACGCAATGAACTTTATCGGGGTAAGCCAGGCAATCCGATTAATAAAGGAGCCGCCAAACAACGCATCTATCGGGCGGTTACGGCAGAAATCGGGCGTCTGCTGGCCATGGGAAAAGCCGGAAAAGCCGTTATCAAAACAACTATTAAAATCAACAACCGGTTCGATTCATCTGAGAGAGGCATCAAACCCGGTGACATTGCTGTACTGGTTATACGCAATGCTCAAGCACGGGAGATGCAGGAGCTACTTGGAGCTGCGAATATCCCTAGTGTCCTGAACACCAAGGAAAGTGTTTTTGATTCGCATGAAGCCCTTGAACTTCAACGCATTCTGGCCGCCCTGGCCGAACCGTCCCGGGAAAATCTGCTCAAAGCGGCGCTGGCTACGGATATACTGGGAGTTGACGGCAACGCTTTGGATGAGTGTATCCAAAACGAATCACAGTTTGAAGAGCGGATGGCGCGCTTTTTAGAATATCACGAATTATGGGAGCAGAAAGGGTTTATGCCGATGTTTCGCAAATTTCTGATTGAGGAAAAGGTGATGTCGCGGCTGATCGCTTTCAGAGACGGTGAGCGCCGTATCACCAACCTGCTGCATCTGGCGGAAATCTTCCACCGAACTGTTTTTGAACAACACCTGGGCATTGCCGAGCTTGTGAACTGGCTGGCACAACGAAAAACAAACGATATTGATGAAGAATATCTGGTGCGCCTTGAAAGTGACGCTAACGCCGTTCAACTGGTCACCGTGCATAGAAGCAAAGGGTTGGAATATCCTGTCGTCTTCTGTCCGTTTTTATGGGGTGATTTTATGGTCAGGCTCCCCTATTGTTTTCATGAAGATGACGCTACAATAACAGGCAATGGCGATTCCCCCCGCTTTGTAATGGACCTGGCATCTGAACCCAAAAGCAAAAAACGGGTCGAAAAAGAGCATCTGGCTGAAAATCTGCGCCTGATTTACGTCGCGCTGACTCGGGCACGTAACCGCTGCTATCTGACCTGGGGACGGATAAACCAAGTCGATTCGTCTGCAATGGCTTTTCTGCTGCATGCACCGGCCGACAAGATTAAGGCTTCTGATGATTGGATAAAAACGGTCAGCAAACATTATAAGGCGCTAAGTGACCAGGATATCAGCGAGGTGCTCGAACAACTGCGGAAAAAGGCCGCGAATCAGATCAAAATTACCGATATAACCCAATTGGCAGACCTGTCGGCATCATCATTCGATCCTGCCCGCGATGTTTCAGACAACCTGTCATTTCGCCCTTTCAACGGACGAATCGCGGAAAATTACCGCATCGGCAGCTACTCTGCACTTGTTGCCGTTCATTCAGGAGTATCAGCAGTGCCTGTTTCCGAACCGGAGCGACCCGACGAACACACCATTTTCACCTTTCCCCGGGGAGCCATCGCGGGGGAATGCATGCATTCAATTTTCGAGGATCTGGATTTCACGGAAACCGAACGGCCGGTTATCGACGCTCTGATCAAAGCCAAGCTCGAACAGTACGGCTACGATCCGGTAATCTGGGGGGGTTCCATCGCAGGCATGGTTGCAAACACCCTGACCGTCAAACTTGATGATAATTTCAGCTTGAATAAAATAACTGCACCAGACCGTATCACTGAGATGGAGTTTTTCTTCCCGATCAAGGCATTATCACCAAATAAGCTGTCTGCTGTTTTTTCAAAACATCCCTGCGGATTTTCGAATAGCGACATCGCCTCTGGTTTCAAGGCGCTCTCTTTTGCGCAATTGAAAGGCTATATGCACGGATTCATCGATCTGGTGTTCAAACACGGCGGCCGGTTTTACATCATCGACTGGAAATCAAACCACCTGGGCAATACGGCTGCGCGTTACACGGCCGAGGCTGCCAATCAAAACATGCTCGACCACTATTACACCCTTCAATACCACTTATATGTCACCGCTCTGCACCGTTACTTAAAGCGGAGCCTGCCCGGATACGATTATAAAACCCATTTCGGCGGTGTGTATTACATTTTTCTGCGCGGCATCGACCCGGATTATCATAGAGCCGGTGTTTTTTATGACCGGCCTGCCGCCGAACTGATTGAGGATTTGAGTCATTTATAATCCATGCTCGTTAGTTTTTGAAAGGATTGGGGACCCAAATAGCTTCCCCTTTTACATGTATGGTTTTAGGCTTTGCGAACAGAACCATGAAGACCACTTTCCGGTAAAAAATTCAACCTGTGCAATTCATTCAGAGTCCAGTCAGGACGGCATATTTGTAGTATCATCAGCCTAATATTTCGTCAGAGTCCCATCGGGACGGCATAATTGTTTCAGCATAACAAAATATACGCAATTACAATACAAATATGCCGTCCCGATGGGACTCTTACTGAATCAGTACATAATTTCACTACAAATATACCGCTCTCACGGAGCTTTTAAGGAATTTCATATTTCAATTGGACAGGTTGAAAAAATTTTGGCTGGTTTAGACACCCTGTTTTTAGTATTGCTTTGACAGATTGAATCGAACCCATTATAATCATTACCTAACCTTATTTTTGTTTTTAAAACCTTAGTAGAATATGTAAATATATAAAATTTAAACCTTATTACCTTATCAGATACAGGCGGTCAGTTATCAAACAGGATATTTTACTGACAAATAAGGTAATAAGGTAAAGAGATAGATCAGTATTTTGTGCTACTAAGGTTTTAAACGATAAAATAAGGTCTGATGGTTGCCGATAATCTAACAAAATAGTACAGCAACTCGGAAGTTCCTCCCCCGGTTTGTAGTGGCGCCGTAAGGCGCTGCTATGCCGACGCCCTCACGGGCGCCCTACGAGCCCTGCCACTGCTTCGAATAAACCTGGAACCCGGGGGACGAACTTCCGAGTTGCAGTAGTAGTATTTGAATCTATTTTCTAAAAGACGGTGGTTTTTACCACGATCTCAAGTCGCCCGTTGAATATAAAAATGGATATGGAGGTTCAATTAAATGTCAATGTTTCAAAAATCTGTAATCAAAAAATATTTAGCCGGTATTGACCAAGATCAAATCAAGACGGCCTATAAAGCTTTCAAGGACAATTATACATCTTCAAAAATTGAAAGAATTAAGCGAATGAAAGAGGAAGAGTATCAGGGTGGTTTCCTCAGGGATGTATTTGTCAGTGCGCTTGGATATACCCTGAAACCAGAGGATGATTTCAATTTAGTACGCGAATTTAAAAATCAGACCGATGGCAAAAAAGCGGATGGCGCAATTTTAAAAGATGGTAAAGCAATTGCCGTGATTGAATTGAAATCTACCAAAACAAAAGACTTCAAAAATGCTACCAAACAAGCATTTGGCTACAAAATTGACCAACCAGTATGTAAATATGTCATCACCTCAAATTTTCATAAATTGCGGTTTTTTATCGACAACAAAGTTGAATTTGAAGAATTCGACCTGTTTGATTTGTCAAAACAAGCGTTTGAAGTTTTATATCTGGTTCTGTCAAAAGACAGTATCTTTGCCGGTACGCCTAAAAAACTAAAAGAAGATTCAATTTATCAGGAAGAAAATATATCAAAGCAATTCTACAAAGATTATTCCAGTTTTAAGAACAAACTGTTTGAAAACCTGATAAAAAACAATCCCGGATACAACAAGCTGACTTTGTTTAAAAAATCACAGAAATTAATAGACCGTTTTTTATTTATCCTTTTCTCAGAAGATAGAGAATTACTGCAACCAAACTTCATTAACATCATTATTCAGCGTTATAAAACCCTCGAAGAACACGATTCCAAAAAACCGCTTTACAACATATTCAAACAATTTTTCGGCTATTTGAACACAGGTTACAAAGGGAATGAATCAACTGATTCTATTCCTGCCTATAATGGCGGCTTATTCTGTCTGGATGAAACGCTGGACAAAATCATCATTGATGATGAAACACTGCTGACCGGTTTGCCCAAACTGTCATCTTATGATTTCAACACCGAATTGGATGTTGATATTCTTGGCCACATTTTTGAGCATTCGCTGTCTGAAATCGAGGAGATAACGGCAGAATTGGAAGGTGTGCCTGTTAATAAAGCCAAAAGCAAAAGAAAAAAAGATGGCGTCTTTTACACCCCTAAATATATCACTCAATATATCGTTGAGAATACCATTGGCAGGTTATGTACCGAAAAAAAAGAGGAATCAGAGCTTAACGATATTGAAATTGATGATACATGTCACCTGAAATCCGGTAAACTGTCAGAAAAAGGCAAAAAATTATATTCCAAAATAGAAAATTATAAATCGTGGTTATCGTCCCTTAAAATTGTTGATCCTGCTTGCGGCAGCGGCGCTTTTTTAAATCAGGCGCTCAATTTCCTCATTGACGAACACCAATTTATTATTGATCTTGAAACCGAATTAAAAAAAGGGCAAATAGCCCTATTCAATATTGAGGCCGCCGTCCTGGAAAATAATCTTTACGGCGTTGACATTAACGAGGAAAGTGTTGAAATAGCAAAGCTGTCTCTTTGGTTGCGTACCGCCAGGAAAGGTCGAACATTAACGGATTTAAGCAATAATATCAAATGTGGCAATTCGCTGATTGATGATCCTGAAGTTGCCAGCGAACGCGCTTTTAAATGGGAAGAAGAGTTTCCTAAGATTATGGGGGATGGCGGGTTTGATGTGGTTATTGGGAATCCTCCGTATTTCAACATACAAACTTTAGGTGCGAAATCATCAGTTGCGAAATCAATACAAAATAATTACCAGGAAATTTGGAGAGATAAGAGCGATATCATTTTCTATTTTATTGC
>JAOZRC010000024.1 GCA_029940345.1 Desulfobacterales bacterium | reverse complement strand
AGTGTGAACTGAATCAATGATGGATGCCAATTAAAGAAGCTATTTATCTAAAGTAACAAAGTAGTAATAGTAAAATCAGGTTATTTGAAATTTGATATTTGGGTTTTGTGATTTATTTGAGATTTAGTTTTTTGCTATTTCTCCCAAATTTCTTTCAAATTGGCAAAATAATCCAGCGCTTCCGGATTGCGCAACGCATCTTTGTTCATTACGGGTTGGTTATGGATAACCTTACGCACTGCCAATTCCACCTTTTTCATATTATGCGTATAGGGAATATCCGGTGTTTCTAAAATCAGGGCAGGGACATGTCGGGGCGAGGCATTGGTGCGAATGGTCTGTTTTATTTGGGTTTTTAGTACATCCGTCAATTCGGCGCCCGCCGTTAACTTGACAAAAAGAAGCACCCTCACATCATTGTTCCAATTTTGACCAACGACAACACTATCTTCGATCTCTTCGACAAGCTCCATCTGGCGATAAATTTCAGCCGTACCGATACGCACGCCGCCGGGATTTAAGGTGGCGTCCGAGCGCCCGTAAATAATCATTCCGCCGCGCTCGGTAATTTCAACGTAATCGCCATGGGTCCAGGTATTGGGGAACACCTCAAAATAGGCCGCGTGTAACCTTTTATTATCCGGGTCATCCCAAAAATAGATCGGGATGGAAGGAAACGGAGCAGTACACACCAGTTCACCTTTCTGCCCGGTCACGGCCTGGCCGTTTTCATCAAAGGCAAATACTTTCATCGCCAGTCCGCGGCATTGTAGTTCACCGGCATAAACCGCTCCCATCGGATTTCCCAATGCAAAACAGCCGTTTATATCCGAACCGCCGGAAATGGAGGCCAGTTGCAGATCCGTCTTAATCTCTTTGTAAATAAATTCAAAATCTTCGACTGAGAGCGGCGAACCTGTGGAAAGCACGGTTTTCAGAGCGGTCAGATCATATTGGGCACCGGGTTTAACGCAGGCGTTTTGCAGTGCGGCGATATAACCGGCGCTGGTTCCGAAAACAGTGATTTTTTCATCCTGCGCCATCTGCCACAAAGCGCCCGGATCGGGATAAAAGGGATTACCGTCAAAAAGCACCAATGACGCTCCCGTAGCCAAAGAACAGGTCAGCCAGTTCCACATCATCCAACCGCAGGTGGTGAAATAGAATATGGTGTCATCGCGTTTCAGATCGGTGTGCAACATGAGCTCTTTGATTTGATGCAACAAGATGCCACCGGCGCTTTGCACCATGCATTTGGGAAGACCGGTGGTGCCAGAGGTGAACATAATATAAAGCGGATGGTCGAACGGCAATTGCTCAAAACGAATTTCCGGTGCTGCTCCGGCGGTTTTAAAATCATCATAAAGAATTGCATTTGAAATCAGACCCAGGTCTGGCTCGGTGGCAATATACGGCGTTACAACAACTTTTTCAATTGAAGGTAATTCTTTTAAAATATCAGAAATGCGGCCTAAGGAATCTAACGGTTTACCTTTGAAAAAATAACCATCCGCAGTGAATAAAACACGCGGTTTGATCTGGCCAAAGCGATCAAGCACGCCTTTGATGCCAAAATCAGGTGAGCAAGATGACCATATCGCACCGATACTGGTCGTTGCCAGCATAGCGATAATGGCTTCCGGACGGTTGGGCATAAATCCGGCAACCCGATCGCCCTGTGTCACCCCCATCTCCCTTAATGAAAAAGCCACCCGGGCAACTTCGTCATACAGTTCCGCGTAACTCATTTTTATTGAAGGATGATCTTCACCTTTAAAGATTAACGCCGTTGCATCATCCCGAAAGCGTAATAAATTCTCGGCAAAATTCAAACGCGCGCCGGCAAACCACTTGGCGCCCGGCATTTTTTGAAGGTCATCCACAATTTGGGTGTACGGTTGCGACGCCCGAATTTCAGCGAAGTCCCACAGGGTCGCCCAGAAATCGGGTATGTGATCAACGGACCATTGATAAAGCGCCGGGTAATCACCAAAATTCAGATTGTATTTTGCATTTATCTGATTCATAAAGCGCAACAAATTTGTTTGCTGCAATCTTTCTTCAGAGGGTTCCCACAGTTTTTTGGCCATTATATTTTTCCTTACTTAGCAATTTATTTATAGGGTGGACACAGCGAAGTGAAACCCACCAAATGATGATGAACGGTGGATTCCGCTTTGCTGCACCCACCCTACATTTAGGGTTATTTTTAAGGTCATCACGATTATTCCAATTGCGCCGGCATTCCCGCTTCTTTACGGATGTTCAGCCAATGTTCCTTGGTGCGCGCCGCCTCATTGCCGGGCATTTTGTCAATAATTTCGAAATAATCCTGCTTATATTTATCCTTTAACACATCAGCGGCCGGTTTGCATTTAACGGTGTAAACGGTTTGAATACATTGATGGTCAAGTTTACGCCATTGCTGTTCATCTTTCAAGGAAACAAATTTATGCCCCTCCAACGCCGCGATCACCGCTTTGGCATCGAATCGTCCCGCCCTTTGAACGGCATCTCTGTATTGGTACAAAATTGTGTAAGCCGACGCTGCTGAAGTTGAAGGATAAGCGCTATATTTACGGGCAAACTTTTCAACAAATTTTTTGCCTTTTTCATAATCATACAGATACGGAATATTCCAGCACCAGGGCAAGCTTCCGATAACGCCCTCCATTATTTTCGGACCAGTGCTGGCAGCCATTCCTAATGTTAAATTCGGAACAACAATTGCTTTGACTTTGTCTTTCAACCCTAACTTGTCAGCCATTGTTAAGGCGCGAGCCATATCTTTACCAAACAAAACCAACACCAAAACGTCCGCTTTAACCAACATCGCTCTTTTCAACGCGATGGTGAAATCTTTATCCGTTGCACCGGGAAAAGGGGTGTAGGATCTTCGATGACGCTTTTCATTTGAAGTATAACTGAATTTACGGATCGACTCCTCGGTTGTCCAACCCCATGTGTAGTTTGCTGTGATATAATAGTATTTGCGCCCGGCCAGAAATTTTTCACGCAAATAGTTAGCAAGCACCTTGGCTCCCATCCAGGCATTGTAGCATTCCCTGAACATATACAATTGTCCGGCTTTACCAGTCGTCGCATTCGAGTAGGTCAAAGTTCCGAAGTACAGTTTATCTTTAGATTTGGCTGATCGGCCTCCTTCAATCGCCACACTACTGGAGGAGCCGCCGAAAATCATCATACAATTTTCTTTATCAATCATTTCCAAAACATTTTTTTTTGAGATATCCGCCTTGGACTGTGTGTTTCTGATGACCAATTCAATCTTTTTCCCCAGGATTCCTCCTTTGGAATTAATCTCTTCAACAGCCATGTTAGCGGCGCGCAATTGCGCCATGCCTTGAACCGAATAGGGACCGGTTTCAGGATAATTTAGGCCAATCTTTACAACATCGGCATTTGCCATGGTGCTGATTAAAACCATCGTACTTATTAAAATAGGTGTACTGAAGAGAGGTACGATTTTTCTTAGCATGGTTCACCTCCTGAATGAAGTTGACGCGCAAAAGCAGCAGTTTAAAGAAAGTAAACGAATAATCAAATTTAAAAATAGCATAAATTTTTTAATAATAAAAGGTATTATTTTACAATGCCCCTATATCTTAATTATATTTGGTCAGATTGAATGATTTGCTAAGTGTTATTTTATTGTTGCATCATCCTCAAAGATAACGTTAAAGACCAATCATTAAGTCAGAATAACACACTCTTAACCGAATAGAAAATGACGCCAATAAAAACATATCCACGCCACGTTGAACTTCCAGAGCTGGCGATCAGCTATTTTAAAACTTTCGAACAACGGGAGAAAGCCTTCAGACAAACTGTTCACACGCTTATCCCCCGTAAATATGCCGGACCCCAAATTTTCTGGAAGGATTTTACCAATATGTCCTCCCAAAAACTCGCTTTGCTTATCAAACAGCCCATCGCCTGGATTCCATGCAATCCCAGGGACTGCCTGGCATTTGCCACGCCCTGGCAAGTATTGACCGCCGCTCGGCTGAATGCCATTCAGGCGAAACCGCACGTTGCTATTTCAATCAGTGAATCAGCCGCTGACTTCGGAATTCAAAAACTGCTTCATCAGCCGGTGCGCACCCTGTCAGGTGGAGAAACCGTCAAAGTGGCAATGGCCAAAGCTTATATTGCATCATCCTACGTGCATAAACTTGCCATTGCCAGCCCTTTTACCTGGCTTTCCGAAAAAAATCGCATCTTTTTTGAAAAGGTGTGTCTACAATTCAAACGCAATAATATTCCGGCAGCGCTTTTCAGTCTTGAGGAAGAAGATTCAACCCTGCCGATTCAACCTGGCGACCCGTATGAAGCGCCCTCCGAAACTGTCGAATCTACGATTCTTTTTAAAAAAACCAGTATTCCGCTGTCTTCATCGCTGAATCTCTTGAATTCTGATTCATTTTATGTTTATGTTTCTGATTTTGATAAAAAAATTATTTCACCCTGTCTTTTGACGGGAGACAATGGTCAGGGCAAAAGCTTGCTTGCCCGTATCTTAAGCCGGGCGATCGGCTTTCAGGGCGTAGCGGAAATACGGTCTGCCGGGCGCAGTGGAACTGCGTGTCTGCTATTTCAGGATGTGATGACCCAGACACTGCTGCGACCGTTTCAGTCGTTGGCGGTTTCACCGCAGTCTCCCGATGGACGGAACGTGTTCAAATGCTATGATCAGATTGTCGCAAAATTTACGTCTGCCTGGCCTAAAGTGAATCTGTCGCCGCCTGAAATGCGACAACGCGGTGCCACAGGCGCTCATTCTTTACTGGAGATCAAAATGATGCTGGCGGCAGTCAGACTGAATGCCCTTCCGAGCGCATTAATTTTAGACGAACCGGACTGGGGATTGACTCGCACGGTTGCCATTGCACTGGTGTCAGCCATTATAAATGTCGCCCACAGTCGAGATGTTCCCATAATCTTGATTTCGCATAAATCATGGTGGCGGTCAATTGCCCAAAGCAGGATTTTTGTCAGCAAAACAGATGTTTGCGACAAATCTTTCTCAATTGATTTACAATCATCCGAGGTGAGGTGAAATTGACTTGGAAGGCAAAGCTTTGGTTTTTATTTTTTCTGGCCCTGCCATCTTTCAGCGGCTATCCGATGAATCAGTTTGGCGATGCTATAATTCCGGGCGTCTCCGCCAGTCTTGTTTATTATTTTCTGATCGTTCATCTGATGATTCCGAGTATCATGGGTGCGAAACTCTATGCCCTGATTCTTTCTGTCACCGCCCTGATAAGCATCCCAATTATTTTTGGCGGTGCGGGCATTTCGTATTTCATTTTTTTAGTTGGCCTGGGATATGCATCCGGTCCTTCGGCTTACAGCGCTCATTATGTTTCTCTCGGTATAAACATGCTGACCGTTATTCCGCTTTCACTCAGCATCGTAGCCGTTTTGCCGTTGCAAACCCTTGAATATAAGCTCTTACAAAAACGGCGCGGTGTGTCCGGTCTTGAAAAAATCGGATTGATGTTTTTGCGTGTTTTCAATCATATTGTTTACTTTGTGATCCCGAATATTTTGGAAGTGCTGTCCGAAGAACGGCAACTGAGGCGCCATAAGTCAATCCAAACTCTGGATGACAAACTTACAAAAACGTATTCACGGATTCAAAAATTAAAATTACGCCATTTTTTTCAAACGATGATCCAATTAGGTGTTGAAGGGATATGCGCGTCGATTCAATATATCCCTTTGTGGGCGGTGGAAATCGCCCAACTTCCGAAAAAGCGATCAAAGAAACATTGGCTAAAAAAATGATTACTAAAAAATTAAGGAGATCCTAGTGTCTGAAACTGGCGATGTAAAAAAAATATTCAATGTGGGAATCGTTGCGGCGTTTATAACGCTGGCATTTGTGGGCACCTTGGTGATCAGGATACCGATTCCGGCAACCGGGGGATATTTTAACCTGGGGGATACGTTTGTAATGACAGCGGCATTGCTTTACGGACCGATCATAGGCGGGATGGTGGGATTGATCGGGCCGGCCATGGCGGATGCGGTCGGTTTTCCCTCGTTTATCCTGGCAACGGCAGTGGTGAAAGGACTTGAAGGCGTTGCTATCGGATTCATAGCAGCGCAGAATAAAAAACACACCCTGGCATATCCCTTGATTGCACTGATTTGCGGAATTATAATTTTAGTTGCCGGGTATTATATCTTTGAAGCGATTATTTATCCGCTGCTGGCAAAGCGCATTCCGTTCTTCGGTGTTACAGACGCCAAGGCGGCGTTGGTGGAAATTGTTCCTAATTTGATTCAAGGGGTTATTAGCGCGGTAATTGCTTTTGGCATTTGGCGGATTTTTACCAGTTTAAAAGAGTAAAGTGATCAATCTGTTTTTTGGGCATTATTTATTTATCAGTTTACACTTTTTCCCGAAAAAAATACTCAAGGCGAAACGATCAATGAAAAAAGCGACGTTGAAAAACAGTTTTAATCATATTTGGGGATTCATTGTCATACTGAGCCTTTTGTTTTTAGTGTATAGTGGGTGTTCAAAAAAGATAACGTCTTCCAGGCCTGAACATCCGGCGGGTTATCCCAAGCCTTATAAAGTGTTGGGCAAATGGTATCAACCTTTGCCTCATGCCAAAGAATTTATTCAAATCGGAACGGCCTCCTGGTATGGGAAAAAATTTCATGGTCGAAGAACATCCAATGGCGAAATTTATAATATGTACGCCGTATCAGCCGCTCACAAAACCCTTCCGTTGGGCACCTTTGTTCGCGTGACCAACCTTCGAAACAAGCGCCAACTGGATTTACGCATCAATGATCGGGGGCCTTTTGTTGAGGGCCGCGTCATTGATCTTTCCTATCGGGCCGGGCAAAAACTGGGAATTATCGGAACTGGCACCGCGCCGGTTAAAATCGTTGCCTTGGGACGGGCGTCATCCGGGAAAAAAGCGGGGAAAACCGCGTACATACCGGAAGATTATGAACGGGGCAATTTTACAATTCAGATCGGTGCTTTTAGCGAATTAAAAAATGCGCAGCGTTTAAAAGCGAAGTTAAGTCGTGTTTACCCCAATGCCCATATATCAAAGTACGACAATGGCCGCAACATCTTATATCGGGTGCGTGTCGGTAAATGTTCGACCTTACAGGATGCCCGGAAACTTAAAAAGAAACTGAAGCGTAATGGATTTCGTAATGCTGTGATCGTTGCCGAAGAGATGGCCGCTGTTTCTTTTATAATACTTTTGCGTTTTGGAGAAAAGGTTCTACAAACCTAAACTGGGGCGTTTATGTAACGCGGAAATGGTGATGGATATTGAAAAAGGTTGTTTTTTTAGATCGCGACGGTGTGATTAACCGCGATTCTCCGGATTATATCAAGAATTGGTCGGAATTTGAATTCCTTCCCGTCGCTGTTAAAGCGCTAAAACGATTGACGGATAACGGATTTACAACCATTCTTATTACCAATCAATCGGCGATTAACCGTGGGCTGACCACATTGGACGCGCTTGAGAATATCCACCAAATGCTAAAGCTGACCGTTGAATCTGTCGGTGGACAAATCCAAGATATTTTTTTTTGCCCACATCGGCCGGATGAAAACTGTTTGTGTCGCAAACCCAAGCCGGGCTTGATTTGGCAAGCTTCAAAAAAATATGGTATTGACCTGTCTCAAGCGATTATGATCGGTGATAATGTCAAAGATATTGAATGTGCCCATAATGCGGGTTGTGGCAGGGCAATTTTAGTCAGAACCGGTAGTGGCATTCAAGCAGAAAAACAGATGGCGTCAATGCTATTGCGTCCTGATTATAGCGTTGCTGATTTGATGGCGGCTGTTAATCAAATAATTCGAGCGGATGAATATTTCTGACCGTTAATATGCTTAACCAGTTTTTTTCGCGTTTGGGAGGATATCGCAGTCTCCCCCCAAAATATTACCATGCATCTGAAAAATATCTATAAAGAGGGTGAATTGGTCGAAAAAGCAACTTGTAAACATTACTTACAAGTTCAAAAAGATTGAAGAAGATATAAAGAGATTAAAAAATAATGCAAACACATAACTTCATGAGAAAGCCTGACCTTTACGTCTTTGCGAGAGAAATTATTCAGTTCACAAAAAAATCCGTCCAATCCGGATATTCATTCTAAGCACTCACCTGATATGAACCCAACCCGTTCCCAAACGACACTTGAAGGACAACTTGACCATATCACCTATTATAATGAAGACAACCATTACACCATAGCCAGGCTCAAAGCCACGGATGCTCAAACATGTATAAAGCTAGTGGGCTATTTGGCCGGTGTGACGGTGGGGCAGCAGCTTAAAATCACCGGTGTTTGGGATAGCCATCCGAAATACGGCCAACAACTTAAAGTCATATCTTATTCGGTTGTTTTACCCGCAACAATTGACGGCATCCGCGGCTATTTACGCTCCGGCGTCATTAAGGGAATCGGCCCCAAAACAGCCAACCGATTGGTCAGCCATTTTGGCGATCAAACCCTGATTGTCATTGAGCAACATTCGGAAAGATTGTCAGAGGTCGAAGGGATTGGCCCTGCCAAAGCGCAGCTCATTTCCCAAGGGTGGCAAGCGCAACATGCCGTGCGCCGTTTGATGCAGTTTTTACAGGATAATGGCATCAAAATGGCTTACTCCGGTAAAATTCTGAAGGCGTATGGGGAAGATGCTGTTGATATTTTGCGCAGCGATCCGTTTCGCATCGCCAATGATCTTCCCGGGATCGGCTTTCAGATTGCGGATGCCATCGCCCTGAATCAAGGCTTGTCGGAAGAAGACCCCAAACGCATTCGGGCATGTATCATCAACCTCACAGAGCAGAACACCTCCGAAGGACACACCTTCATATATAAAAAACAGATGTCAGAACGCTGTTTTGATATGTTTGGGATTGATCCTGAAAAAATGTTTAAAGAGCTGGCCGTTTTGGTTGAAGACCGTCAATTGGTTATCGAACCCGCGTTTGATGATAAGGATAGCCAAATCATTTATCCGCTTCGACTTTATCTGGCGGAAACAGCGATTGCCTGCAAACTGAAAGCGATGCGCTCTGTACCGGTTGACGCTGCATATCCGGATTCCGAACGGATTACATCCGAAGTATTAAAAAAACTGGCGATTCAGCTTTCGACTGAACAACTCAATGTGTTGCAAGAAATTCTGACCCATCGCGCAGCGATCATTACCGGGGGCCCCGGAACAGGCAAAACCACGCTGATCCGTTCCGTTAACGCTATTTTTGAACTCATGGGCAAGACCGTGATTCTGGCGGCTCCCACCGGGCGAGCCGCCCGGCGCTTGACCGAAATCACGCATCATCCGGCGGCCACACTCCACAAGCTGTTAGGGTTCAATTTGGAAGAGGGGATATTTGAGCGCACCCGCGATAATCCGTTGGATGCGGATGCGATCATCGTTGACGAAGCCTCAATGATGGACGTTATTTTAACAGATCATCTGTTGCAAGCCGTGCGTATGACGTCGGTCCTGATCCTGGTGGGGGATATTTTTCAATTGCCATCCGTCGGTCCGGGCAATGTCCTTGCTGACATTATCCGCTCGCAATCGGTGCGAACATTTGAATTAACACGTATTTTCAGACAGGCGCAGGAAAGCATGACGGTCATAAATGCCCACAAAGTTCGTCAAGGACAATGGCCGGATGTGGCACCCCCTTTTTCAGTTAACGAATCGGAAACGGAACTCTCCGACTTTTATTTTATCGAAAAAAACAACGCTGCTCAAGTTGTTGAAACGATTGTGGCGTTATGCCGCCAAAAAATTCCCGATGTGTTTAACCTGGATCAAACCAGAGATATCCAGGTGATCACTCCCATGCACAAGGGTGAAGTGGGGACGATCAATCTGAACCGCGTGCTGCAAAAGGCCCTGAATCCGCATTATAGCAGTTCTGATGCAAAAGCACCGTTTAAACAGGGAGATAAGGTCATGCATCTGAAGAACAATTACCATAAGGATATCTTCAACGGGGATATCGGCGTGGTGCTTGAAAATGATCCGATTCACAAGGAACTGACCGTGGACTTTGACGGGCGCATTATCAGTTACGAACCGGAAGAGCTGGAAGACTTGACGCTGGCGTATGCCATCACCGTGCATAAATCCCAGGGTTCCGAATATCCCGCGGTAATAATGCCGCTGATGACGCAGCATTATGCCATGCTGCAACGCAACTTGCTATACACGGCAATGACCCGCGGACGCCTGCTGGTTGTGTTGATCGGCGCCAAACGCGCGTTGGCAATTGCGTTGAACAATGATAAACCGCAGAAGCGGTTTTCCAGTTTGGCCTATCGACTTTCAGGTAACTGAGCGCCCGTGACTCAATATTCAGAGTGTAACCTTTTTTCATATTGATTCAATGAAAATCTTAAAGGATGGCGAGGGCATTTATGGCAAGGGCGTTTTTCATCATTTGCCATGTACCGAAATTATCTTCTGCTTGTACAAGATATATATATAGCAGAATCCTGTAAAGGCCGGTCTGGTTAAAAAGCCTGAAGACTGGCCCTGGAGCAGCACCATCATACCTCATATCCGGGGAAAGAACGATATTCTTGTGAAGACAGAACCCTTATCTCGTATGGTTCAGAAAAAATGGAGTGAATTTCTATTTGAGTATCCGGACAGTACTGATATTATGACATTGCGGAGACACGAACGAACCGGACGTCCGTCAGGTCAGGAACATTTTATTGAAAAACTTGAAACCCTTTTGAATCGTCCTTTAAAATTGAAAAAGCCGGGGCGTAAAAAGAAAAATAGGTATGGTTTCCCCCGATTCGCCCTTCTGAAGTTAAGCTTGTTTTTCCTCGTTCAGATCAAATAGGGTTCTATTCTTAGAGAATGCGATGTCGAGAAATTTGTTAAGCTGATCACTGTTGAATGTGTTTGATGCATATATTTTAAAAAGGTCTTCTCCCTTGTCCGGGTTGCGCGTGAACTCGCTCCACGGATCGTTCCGGGAATGCCTTCCCGCCTTTACACCTTCGTAAAAAAGCTCTGTCCCTGGTATAGCGAATGTTATACCGAAATGTGTCATGTTAAGGTTTAATGTAACGGCGAATTGAATCGTGTTCAGTACATCTTTTTCTTCTTCGCCCGGATAGGCGAGCATGAAATTACCAGAACATTGTAGGCCGGATGCCTTGACCATTTTAATAGTTTTCTTTATTTTATCAATGTCATAGCCCTTTTTCATTCTCCGAAGCGTCGAATCGTTTCCAGACTCAATACCAAAATGGATATTTGAACACCCGGCTTGTTGCATGATGTCGAGCATTTCAGGCCGTATGGAGTCTATCCTTGATTTAACTGACCAGTTAAGCCTGATACCCCTGTGAATTATATCCTCGCAAATATTATTGACGCGGTTAGGTTTCATCGTAAAAAGCTCGTCCTGAAAAAGAATACTCTTGATTCCTATCTGCTCGATTTCGGCCATTTCATCAACAACAAGAGTTTCTTTACGCAACTGAAATGCCTGATCGACCCTGCTACTGCAATACGCGCATTTATATGGACAACCCATACTCGTTATCATGGATGTTGTCGGATTTTCCGGGCTTATGGATGCATTGTAATGATCATAAGGCGTTGCAAAGCGGTCAGGGAAGGGAAAGTTATCTATATAGTATTCTTTTGAGTTTATGGTTGCAAGACTATGGTATTCTCTTTCTTGGGCGTAACAGTTCTCTATTTGAAAATTCCTTTCATGTTTCTCAAGTCTGTCACATAGCTCGAGCATGGGCTTCTGCCCACTGCCTACGATAATGTAGTCGACATCCTTATGGCTAAGAGTTTCAGCGGGATACTTGGAAACATTGGGGCCCCCTATAACTGTTACAACATCCGGGGCACTTTGTTTTGCAGTGTGTATCAGGTCCAACACGGCACCCCACAGGGTGATAACAGATGTTATCCCGATAATGTTGGGTTTGTAACTATCGATTACCCCGGGCAGTTCGTTTGTGGACTGTTTGAATAACGCCATATCCAGGATATTGACATCATGGTTAGCCTTTAAATGACTGGCAAGATAAAGAAGGCCAAGGGGCACCAAGTTGTTGCGAGCATCGGCAGACTTAGTTGCCTTTATCTCGTTAAGTTCAGGCGGATTTATTAGTAGTATTCTCATGTAGTTCTTCCTGAGCGCATAGGTCTAACCCTGTCCCAAAACCGCCCCGATCCATTCCAACGCCCAGTCAACCTCATTTTGGGTAATCACCAACGGCGGTGCGAAACGGATAATGTGATCATGGGTTTCTTTGCATAACAGGCCTTTTTCTTTTAATTTTTCACAATACGTGCGTGCGCCGCCGGCATCTGGTGACAATTCAACCCCAATCAGCAGGCCCTTGCCGCGCACCTCCCGTATAATCGGGTTGCTTATCTGTTTTAACCCATCCAGGAAATAAGCGCCCATTGCGGCGGCATTTTCGATCATCCCCTCCTCAACCAGCACCTTCAATGCCGTTCGGGCCACCGCACAGGCCAGCGGATTGCCGCCGAAGGTGCTTCCGTGCTCGCCCGGTTGCAGCACGCTCATCACCTCGGTATTGGATAATACAGCGGAAATCGGATAAAATCCTCCGGAAAGCGCCTTGCCGATCAATGTCAGATCCGCCTCGATGCCCTCGTGCTCTTCAGCCAGCATTTTACCTGTCCGGCCCAGGCCGGTTTGAATTTCATCCAAAATCAACATGACATTGTGTCGCTTGCAGATCGCTTTGGCTTTGGCAAGATATCCGGCCGGCGGAATGATCACACCGGCCTCACCCTGGATCGGTTCCACCATAAAACCCACTGTATGCGGTGTAATGGCCGCTTCAAGGGCGTCAGCATCCCCAAAAGGGATAATTTTGAAACCGGGTGTAAAGGGGCCGAACCCATTCCGGGAATTATCATCGGTGCTGAATCCCACAATGGTAATCGTGCGGCCGTGAAAGTTGTTTGCACAAACGATAATTTCGGCCTGGTCATTGGGAACCCCCTTAATCTTGTAGCCCCACTTGCGAACGGTCTTGATCACCGTTTCCACCGCTTCGGCGCCGCTGTTCATGGGAAGCACCTTATGGGTGTGGGTCAAATCGCACAGTTCACGGTAAAAAAGACCGAGTTGATCATTGCGAAAGGCCCTGGAAGTCAGCGTCAGTTTATGGGCCTGGTCGATCAATGTTTGTCTGATTTTCGGATGGCAGTGCCCTTGGTTGATTGCGGAATAGGATGAGAGACAATCCAGATATTTGTTGCCGTCCGCATCCCACACCCACACGCCCTGGCCGCGGGATAAAACCACATCCAGCGGTTTATAGTTATGGGCACCAAATTCATTTTCCAATCGAATATAGTCATTTGCCTGCATGTTCAACCTCCTTTTGAAAATACTTTCCGAATAATCATGAGACTACTCCTTTTGCGCATTCCCTTCAATGATAATTCTTTAAGAATTCCGGATATAATTTCCGCGCGCATTCCGGGCAGATACTGTGTGAAAAATCGGCTTCCGTCCGGCTCCCGATATACTCTTCCATCATTATCCAGGAATCCTGATCTCTGGGATTGGCGTTTTTCAGTCTGATTTTCTTACAATTCGAGCATATAGGAAGAATACCCTTAAGTGTTTTAATCTCTTTCAACGCGCGTTCCAACTTTTCATTGGTCCGATTCAGTTGCTCATTGGTGTCGGAAAGCTTGTTGTTTTTCAACCGAATCTCGTTTTCCGCCTCTACAAGCCGGACGCCCACGGCAATGCGGCTTCGCAATTCACCCGTATGCACCGGTTTGGACAGGAAGTCATGGGCTCCGGCGTCAAGCGCTTTTATAATATCCTCCTTTTCCCGCCTCATGGTCAAAAGAAGCGTATAAATAAACGCTAGATTCTTTCTCTCCCGGAGGCGTTGGCAAATTTCAATTCCTTCCATTTCCGGCATCATCCAGTCAAGGATTGCGACTTGCGGCGGATTTTCTTCACAAAGCGCTTTCCACGCTTGATGTCCGTCGCGGGTCTGAACGACCTTATACCCCCATTTTGTGAGATGTCTTTTTAAAACAACACGAGTGATGGTATCGTCATCCGCTATCAATACTTTCATTTCAACCTCATTTTTTTCGACCTGTGCAGTTGATCCAGAGTCCCATCGGGACGGCATGTTTGTAGCAAAATAGCTAACAGATTCTAATTGATAACGAAATCTTTGACGACTTTTTACAAATATGCCGCCCCGATGGGGCTCTGAGATTGAATCAGCGATCAATTTACTACAAATATGCCGCTCCTACGGAGCTATTAAGGAATATTTAATTTCAAATGAACAGGTCGATTTTTTTTTGTATTATGTGTTGCAAAGTATTTCCCAATCGGGTTCCCAAAGCGCTTCTTTCAAATGTTCAAGCTCCCTTTCCAGAAGAGAGATATCCACGGCTTTGTGATCGAATTCACCCTTGCGGGCGGCTTTTTCGATTTCCTGTCCCATTTCCATGAATCTTTCCCCACCGAAATTTGCCACCAAACCATTTAGCTTATGAACTTTTTTTGTAATCTGATCCTGATCGCCAGATTCAATCGCTGTTCGAAGCGCATCTAAGAAAACCGGCGCATCTTTGGTGAATTCATTAATCAATTCATGAATCAATTCTTTGTCATGATCGCCGATATCCAACAATTGCGAAAAGTTAAAAACAGGCGTTTCATCACTTTTATACGCTTTCTTCTGGCGCACTTTGTTTTCCGTTGTTTTGATACGGCCTTCCGGTTCATATTTGAGAAGAATATCCAGAACAGCCTTGGATTTGACGGGTTTGGAGACATAGTCATCCATTCCGGCTTCAATACATTTCTCCCGATCTCCTTCCATGGCAAGGGCCGTCATTGCGATAATCGGGATGCGGGTTACAGGTTGCGGGCCGCGCGCTTCATATTCCCGAATTTTCCGCGTGGCTTCGAATCCGTCCATAACCGGCATGTGGGCGTCCATGAAGATTGCGGCGTACTTTTTCTTCTTGAAGCGCTCCAATGCCTCCTTCCCGTTTTCCGCCGTATCCACTTCGCAACCGTATCTGCAAAGAATGCCGGCCGCGACCCGCTGATTGATGTGATTGTCTTCGACAAGAAGTATGAGCGCGTCCAGGCATGGGACGGTAGCGACCGTTCGGGTGTCTGAAACCGGTTCGGGCGCTCCGCTTTCATGGTGCCCCCATACTTCCATAAGGGTTTGCAGGAACAGCGACGCGCGTATCGGTTTTGTCAGGCCGGCTGAAAAATGTTTTTGTTGCGATGCCTCCAATTCGTCCGTCAGGATGCCGGATGAAAGGAGAATCAATTCGGTGTCTTTCAACACTTTATCGGTTTTAATGGCTTCGGCCAGTTCCACCCCGTCCATTCCCGGCATGAAATAATCCACCACCGCGATTTTATAGGGATTGCCCTCCTGTTGGCTTTTTCGCAACACATCCAGCGCTTCTTCCGCAGATGAAACGGATTCTCCGGGAATGTTCCATGCGCTTAGATATTCAATGACGATCATCCTGTTATGCGCGTTGTCGTCCACGACCAGGACCGGTGTATCTGAAAGATCAACGCCTGTTTCCCTGTTTATGGGTATTTCCTTTTTATATTCGAATTTCAGACAGAAACGGAAGGCAGAACCCGTTCCCGCCTCGCTCTCAACCTCCAGGGAGCCATCCATCATTTCGACCAACTGTCTGGTGATGGCCAGACCCAGGCCGCTGCCGCCGAACTGTCGGGTGGTGGACTCGTCAGCTTGGGAGAACTGATCGAAAATCGCTCCGATGCGATCTTCCCGAATCCCGATACCGGTATCCGACACGCTGATGAGCAGGTTGCAGAGATTAGCGGACCTGTGTTCACATGCCACTTCAATAAGCACATGCCCCAGTTCGGTGAATTTTACCGCATTGCCGATCAGATTGCTCATGATTTGACGGATACGGGTGGGATCACCCATCAACCGCGTGGGGATGTCCGGCGGATAACGGACAAGCACTTCGATTCCTTTTTCCCTTGCGGGAGTGGCAAATAGTTGCCCGGTCTGTTCCACGATTTCCCTGAAATTGAAAAAAACGGATTCCAGAACCAGTTTGCCAGACTGGATTTTTGAAAAATCGAGGATGTCGTTCAGAACCGTGAGCAATGCGTTGGCGGAACCCGAGATAGCTTCGGTGTAATCTTTTTGCTGGGTGGTCAAATCAGTGAACATCAGCAATTCCGTCATTCCGATGACGCCGTTCATGGGGGTGCGGATTTCGTGGCTCATGTTGGCGAGAAACTCACTTTTCGCCTGACTGGCGGCTTCAGCAGCTTCGCGCTCTTTTTCCGCTTTTTCCTTTTCCTTTTTTTCTGTTATGTCCACGAACGATCCCTCGTAGTAAAAGACATTGCCCCGGTCATCAAAAACGGTTCGGGCGGATATTGAGACATGTATCGGGTTTCCATCCTTTTTATACAATTGGGTTTCAAATCCAATGACGTGACCCTTTTGAGAGAGAATACGGTTGAATTCGGATCGGTCTTCCGGGTTTGCATACAACTGTTGTGCAATATCAGTAACAGATGAAAACAGTTCATCACTGGAATTGTATCCCAGGATCAGGGCCATGGACGGATTAACAGTTATAAATTTGCCACTGCCCGGCGTACTCTGGAAAATCCCCTCAATAGCGTTTTCAAAGATGTTCCGGTATTTTTCCTCGGCCTTTTGCAGTTTCGTGATCTGGGATATAATTTTTGTCCCCATTTCACCCAGGACGGAAACAACTTTTTGAAATTCGGTATACTTTATGTCAGGCGGCGAAAACTCGTAATTCCCATTGGAATAGCTGTTGACAATGTTTATCAGGCCGTTCAGGGGAGATGTCAGGCGTCGGGCAAATATATATGCAAAAGCAACGATAAAAATCAGCGCACCAATGATATATAAAATCAGAAGCATGGCGGTTCTGCCGGCTTCCACCAATCGAATGGCCGAAGGTTCCATGATTTTAACGCCGTATTTGATCGTCTGCCCTTTTCCAGGATTTTTGATCCTGAAAAGAACCTGGGCGGATATGGTGTCCTGCCGGCCGGTACCCTTTTCATCCGCTCTTGGAAAAATGAGGGTATCGTCTTTGAGCAACTCCAGGATTGTGGGATTTTGAACTTTTGAAGATGCGTAAACCGCAAGATTTTCAAAGGGAATGATTGCTGCCAGCACGCCCTTCATCTCGTTCGTCACATCAAGCACCACCGGAACGAGGACCGCAAGTCCCAAAGGGCACTCCGGCTTTTTACCGCCTACGGATACCGCCTGTAACGTTTTATTGAGAAAGTCGTTGTCATTGAACTCGATAACAACGTATTTTAAAGTGACGGTATCCGATTCATCAGAAAACAGGTCCCTGGCGTATTGCATCACCGGGGAAGGGGAAATCGTCATGACGGATGCGGGAGAAGCCAGTGCTGTTTCAAGATCGGCGTCAATCAGGTAAAGGGAAGCAACAAGGGGATTGCGACCAATAAAGTCCTTTATATAATCGGAAGCCTGCTCACTCAGATAGTGCCGGATACCCAAAACGGATTTGCGGGTTGCCACGGCCATGTCCCGGTTGGCTCCGAGGCTGACAAGGCGGGTTATGATCAGACCGGTTTGATACTCAAGAGCGTCTGAGACGGTTTTTGCCGTGAGTTTGAGTTCCCTGAAGGCGGCGGCATGAGAGATGGTGTAAATTTTTTTTACGAGCAGCAATGAAAATACAGATACGGGCAGGCTTGCGGATAAGAGTATGATAACAACCAATGTGGTGCGAAAACTTTTAAGCATGACTGCCTCTGAATAGTGCTTTATTGATTCCTGTTATACTCGCGTAGGTCAATAATTTGGAATTTTAATCAGTTAAGGTGTCAGGATAAGAGTCTCTCGCTCCTGAAATCCGAAACTGATATTGTGCTATTGGGTTGTGGGGCACAGCCCAGCCCGTGTTAGCCCAATATGTATGATCTTGCCAGGCTGTAGCCCCCTGCGCCGATCTGATCCCAAGCCATGGTTTGTTTGAGAAACGCCATATACGAATCATACACTTTCTGGGTAAAAGGGTCTTTTGCGGCAATTGCTTTTACGATTTCCATGCTCAGTTTACCGAATTTTGAAAGAACAAGATCGGGAAAACGTTTCAACCGAACCTTATGCTCGG
>JAOZRC010001012.1 GCA_029940345.1 Desulfobacterales bacterium | reverse complement strand
ACATGGGATCATGGTCTGATCGAAGTGTAACCTTTTTGTGTGAATCAGCATGTAGGGTGGGTAGCGTAGCGGAACCCACCATCGTCCAAGCTTGATTAGTGGTGGGTTTCGCTCACAAAAAAGTGTATGATAGCATGACATGGTATATTTATTTTCGGAATTCACCTAAAAACTAAATATCTAACTCAAGATTTATCATATCACCCTTCTGGAAACCCAAACTGTTAAAAAAATTCAGGAGATTCGGGTCCCGCCGTTTTACAAATGTAATTATGGTGTCGACACCCACTTGCTTCAGGCTATTCGTCATTTCGGTGAACAGGTTCTTTGCGATACCCTTTCTTTGGTAGGCAGGATCGACGCCAATGGTGTCAATCCATCCAATATTTTCCGGAACGCCATATTCCCACCTGCTTGCGCCGCCGATAATAAAACCGATCACCTTACCATCTGATTCAGCAACCAGGGAGGAAATCTGGGAGCGTTTTCCCACTAAATCAAGCTTCATTTCCCAATATTCGGGCCTTGGCTTCCCCAGAACCTTGATGTCTATTTCAACGACCCGGTCCAGATCCGAGGGTGCCATTGTTCGAATAACAGGTGAACTCGTAGGTTTTTCACTCATATGACTCTCCTATATTTAAAGAGTTAAAAAGACTGATCATAGCTTCAAAAACTGCTTTTGAGCAAATTTTTTCTTGCACGGATTGGCATCCTTCATTTTTGGGTTAATAATTCGAAGGAGTACTGAACCAAAGTTTCAGCATTTTGTGCTTACCTATGCTAAACCTTTGATTCAGCACTCCCAGGTAAAATGAAGGATGCCCACGGATTGTATCTTATTATTAATCCAAATCCAGTTTTACATGACATTTATTGCATTTAACGGCACCTCGAAACACTTTATTGCCGCATTCGGGGCAAATATATCGGGCTTCTTCGTCCCGAATCCATTTTTCCGCACCGACCTCTCGCCAATATGGAATCGCGCGTAAAATAACCTTTTTCCCGACAGCCATGGGGAAATTGTCAATATACTCGCAAAGAAATTTATCACACTGATGGCATCCGGAATAGCCTTTTTCCGTGGCGCATTCCCGGATTGAGCATTGTTGGCAATGGATAAAGCGGTCATCGGATAGACATCCTTGGCACCGAATGTCTTCCGCCGAAAGATTTTCACAGTTGGGAAGGACGCCCTTGCCCGGGATTTTCCCTTTATAAAGATTTACCAACCCTTGTTTGAATTTCAGGTTGTTGTCACGGTGCGCAATGTGAATGGCGCATACTCCGCAATAAAGGCCGCAGGGTGAAACAAAATCGGGATTTATCTTCATCATTTGATTCCTCGGTTTGTTACTGATAAAAAGTCGTCTTTAGAGCCTGTTTGGAAAGTCGTGATCGAAGCGAAAAAGTGTGAGAGCGAGGG
>JAOZRC010001011.1 GCA_029940345.1 Desulfobacterales bacterium | reverse complement strand
TAGGCATTGATTTTCCTGAAGTTATCGAAATTTTAGGAAAACACGGCATAAGCTAATGGTTACTATCGGTAAGGCAAAAGTGCCTTGGAAAGAGGAACTGACCATCGCCCGGGTGTTGGCAGCGCTTGATGATGATTATGAATATGCTGTGGTGCGAATCAACGGCAAGCTTATTTCCAAACCGCATTTTGAAAACACACGGGTGGCGGATAATTCGGTAATTATTCCCATTCCCATGATTGCCGGGGGATGACCCCTGTTTTATCCGGATTGTCAGCCCAGGCAACCGGATTCATTGACCGGCTTCGGTAAATTGCCAGGCGGATTACAATATTATCAACCGTTTTTAACGCTTTTTTGATCGTCTGTGGTGTTATTTTAAAAAGGCGTATCGCCCTGTTAAGCCTGAAAGCAAAAGGCAATTGCGGTCGATTGGCCCGATAACGCAGGACTGTGGGTATTTTATTCCAGCCTCGAAGCCCCTTTTCCATAAGGCTGCTTTTTGGCGGAACAATATCAGTTGAGCGCTGTTCCATCTCATCGGCAAATGTGGCAAGGGCATCAAAGGTCGGACAAAGTTCATTTAAATAAATTACCATTCCGGCGATGACAGGGGGCGTTTGGGCTTGATGATGACGTAAGTGCGCCAGGGAATGGATACACCATTGGTCAATATTCCAATCCGAATGAAGGTCACCGGCAGCAGCGTTTTCGGACAGCGGTCGTCGTTGCCCTTTATAAATAATGACTATTTCAAATTGGCGAGGCAGCTTCCGCGGCAATGCTGCACAGATAACAGATCGCAGCTCCTCGCTTTCCGGATTCGGGTTATCTAATTGTTTTTGAGTGATGATATCCGTATCAGCAACGATTTCATACCAATTGGCTGCAACCGAGCGCCAAGCGGATGGAAATTTATATTCCGGGATCAGGCGAGCGCCCTTTACGGATACACCTGTCTGCTGGATCAGGGGAAAGAATGCGGCTCCGAATTCATTGATGACGGCCTTTGTTTCAGCAAATTCGATTGCAGCAGGCCTGGAATGTGGCGGCAAAATCCTTCCTGTCATCAGACGCCCTATACTACGCCTCAAAAGCGTCTTTGTTGCGGCGTCAGACCAAGGCGGCGGGTTGCTCCGGCCGTTTTGTTGTTCAAATGAATAATGGCGAATGGCCTCACGCCAGGCAAAGTCAAGGAAAATGCCGGACAGACGTGACTGTGTCGTTTGGCTATAAACCGCGGAACGCTTTTTTAAGCGACAATGCGCGAAGGCGGCCAAGTCGTCATAAAGATTAAACGATACCGAGGCATCGCCTGAACGGCAGATGGAAAGTTGCATTGAGAGCCTTTGTAACTTTTATGCGATGCACTATTTATTTAGAGCCTGTTTGGAAAGTCGTGATCGAAGCGAAAAAGTGTGAGAGCGAG
>JAOZRC010000441.1 GCA_029940345.1 Desulfobacterales bacterium | reverse complement strand
TGGCGGATGTTATTTTGGACCAAATTGAGACCCAGGAGATACGCAAACTTTACGGCGGTCACTGGGACAGTTCCGCTCTGATTGAAGGGGCTTATGAGGCCGAGGCGTTTTTCCCCAATCTGGGTGATAGCGGCAAATGGTGTTTTTTCACCGCCGCACCGATCAAAGCGCCGGATGATACCATTGTCGGCGCGATTGAAACCCTTTGGGATACAACAGAAAAGAAAAATGCCGAAGAAGCCCGGGAGCGGCACACCCGCGAGTTGGCGCTTTTATGTTCCATATACAACGCCCTCAATATTTCCGACAATCTGGATGAACGCTTAAGTGACGCCTGTTTGGAAATCAGCAGCTACCTGGCGGCTGACAATATTTGCATATTCACCCTTGAAGCGGATACCAAATATCACCTTAAATATGCTTACAACAGTTGCGATCATGAAAGCTTTAAGGGGATCAAAACCGAGCAAGCCAGTCTGGTCAATCAAGTGACACAGACTTGCCAGCCTGTTTTTATAGACGATGTAGCCTTGGTCAATTATGAAGAAACGGACCTTTTAGCGCGCAACGGGATGCGGTCTTTGGCTTATATCCCCATGTGTACCAAAAAAAAACGCGTATTAGGCGTTATTCGGATCGGAAGTAAAAAGACCCATCAATACACCAATGAGGAAAAGCGTGTATTGGAGCTTATCGGCAACCGCATCGGTGTAACTGTTGAAAATGCCGTCCTCCAGGAACAATCTCAAAAATCGGAAGAAAAATACCGTTCGCTCTTTAATAATGACCCGAATCCCATTTTTATTATCAATGCCCGTACATTGAAAATCATGGCCAACAATCAGCGGGCACAGGATTGCTACGGTTATTCATACAAAGAAATGCTCGACAAACCTTTTTTAAGTTTGGGCGACGAAGAAGATGAAGAGTTGGTATCGGGCTTGAAAAATCTTTCCCGGGGTGGCGCTATCTTTTATTCCAAAAAGCGGCATTACAAAAAAGGCCATATCCCTTTCTATGTGAATATCAATATTTCGTATGCCCAATACAGCGAGGGGGATTGTTTTATCGCCGCAACCACCGATATCACCGAAAGCGTCGAAAAGGAGACCCAGTTAATCCAGGCCAGTAAAATGACCACGCTGGGCACCATGGCGGCCGGCATGGCTCATGAAATCAATCAACCGTTAAATGTGATCCAAATATGCACTGATTTCATCACCAAAATGCTGAAAAAGGGTGTGACGCCCAGCAATGAAGACTTACAAACCGTTACGGATGATATCAGCGGCAACGTTCAGCGCGCTGCCGACATTATCAAACACATGCGTGACTTTGCCCGTCAATCCGAAGTGGTTACATCCAGGGTGTGCATTAACAACCCCATTCTGGATGTTTTCAAGGTGTTGGGGCACCAATTGCAAGCCCATGAGGTGGAAACGGAATTGGACCTTGATCCGGATATACCGTTTATTATGGCTGAACATAATCGCCTGGAACAAGTTTTTATCAATCTGGTGACAAATGCGATGGATGCCATGGATGCAAAGGCGGTCCAATCAGAAAGAAGCGAAACTGAAAAACTGCTAAAGATAAGGTCCTTCAGCGAAAATGGATGGGTGAAAGTGACGGTCACAGACACCGGAACCGGAATGCCGCCTGAATACATTGATAAAATATTTGAGCCGTTTTTCACCACCAAAGAAGTCGGTAAAGGAACCGGACTGGGCGTGAGCATCAGCTATGGGATTGTCAAAGATTATAAAGGCGCAATTGAAGTGACCAGCGAGCACGGCAAGGGCGCTGCATTTGAAGTGCGGTTTCCGGCTTGTGATTGTTAGTTAGGTGTCAGGGGCGTATTCATCCGTAAGGGGACTTTATAATTTGGGAGAGCAAAAAATAAAAATGAACACAAAAATATTATTAATTGATGACGAAGAGGTAAATGTCAGGGTTTTAGGAATGTCTCTGAAGGCGGATGGCTATCAGGTGGTCAGCGCTTATAGTGGCGAAGAGGGCTTGGAAGTTTTTAAAAAAGAGTCGCCGCCGATCGTTCTTACCGACATTAAGATGCCCGGTATGGACGGCCTTGAAGTGCTCAAGCGAATCAAGGAAATTAATGCGGAAGTCGAGGTGATTATCGTCACCGGCCATGGCGACCGCGATGCCGCAATCACCGCCCTCCAATATGGCGCTTCCGATTTTATCAACAAGCCGATTCGGGATGAAGCCCTGGCTGTTGCCCTTAAGCGCGCCCATGAAAAACTGGCAATTCGGCGGCAACTCAAAGAGTATACCACTGACCTGGAAACAATGGTCAAAATTGCCACGGAGGAATTTGAAAGAAAATCAAATTTTCAGGCCAAACTCATAAGAAGCTCAAACGATGGCATTGTGGCCACCGATGATGAGGACAAAATCATCATTTTCAACCCTGGAGCGCAACGGATTTTCGGATATCCCCGTTTTGAAGTGGTGCGTAAGATGGATGCCCGTAAGCTCTATCCGCCCGATATTGCCAAAATGTTTGATGCCCAGGAATCTCCGCCAGACCCACAAGATGAGTTGCCCTGGAAAGAGACGGTGATTGTTTCTAAAACCGGCGAAAATATCCCGGTGCGCTTTGTGGGGACTGTTTTATACGAAAAACAGCGCATCATGGGCAGTGTGGCGTTTTTTCAAGACCTTCGGGAAATCAAACGCCTGGAACGGGAGTTGGTCAATTCCGAGAGGCTGGCGGCCATCGGGCAGACCGTGGCCGGCATGGCCCATTGCATTAAAAATATCCTGCACGGTTTTAAGGGAGGCAGCTACTTGATAGAGCTCGGGCTTGGCAAAAATGACACCAACAAGCTTAAAACAGGATGGAAGATGATTCAGCGCAATATCGGACGAATCTCTGATCTGGTTTTGGATTTATTATCCTATTCCAAAGAAAGAGCGCCTGAACATGAAGCCTGTTTTCCCAACGAGATCGTTGATGACGTATGTGAACTCTTAAAAGAAAACGCCGCCGAAAATCATATCGAACTGGTTACAGGGTATGATAATTCTATCGGCGAAGTCATCATGGACCCACGCACAATTTACCGCTCAATATTAAATTTGGTGTCCAATGCCATTGACGCCTGTCTGTTTGACGAAGACCTCGACAAGGAACACAGGGTGCATGTCAAAACTGGCCTTGAACCTGGCAACATGATCCGATTTGAGGTGGGGGATAATGGCTGTGGCATGAGTGACGAAGTTAAAACCAAATTGTTTGCCTCATTTTTCAGCACCAAAGGCTCTAAAGGAACCGGGCTCGGTTTACTCGTCACATTAAAGTTGATCGAGGAACATAAAGGAACCATAGAGGCTGCATCCCAATTGAACCAAGGCACCACGTTTACGATTCGATTGCCTTATGACAGCCAGCCCGCTGGGTAGTTCAAGATAGAGAAGCAAGGCATCCCCAAAATTCAGGGGTCATCACGGTTCTTCCTGACGTAATCCTTTACATAAAAGGGCATATTTCCGTGCTTCAGGTAGCCATTGAAATCGTTTTCCACCCTGGCTTTTGAAATTGTCCAATCTTTAGAGGCAAGGCCGAAGATATCATACTCGCTGCACTCCCTTTGACGGGCTATCAGGGTCAAATAGTCTTCATCGCTGAGCAGCGTTTTTTGCGTCGTTCGTCGTTCAACGTGTTTGATTCCGTAAATAATCACGATATAAAGCAAAGCTCCCAGGAAATATAAAAATCCGAACCATTCAATGTTGCCATTCATATTGAAATTTTCTTTTTATTATTTTAGGGCATAAAATTCGGGCATCCTTCATATCAGACTAAAAGTAGTTTACACTTTTGAAGGAGTGAGGCTTTGATGAACCACGAATGAACACGAATGTTTGAATTTTATTAGCGTTCATTTTTATTGAATCCGCGTTCCTTATGATTTTGATCAGAAAACATGGCATCTTTTATTTTTTATATTGTCTTACCAAAATTTTAATCTGAAATCAATCGAATCAGAGGAACGAAGCGAGAGTATTTCGGCAAGGAGTTGTATCGAAGAGGCTGGGTAACAATTTCTGTACGAATACTGATTCGTACAGGTAGAATTTGGTTTGCAGGGGAAAGAATGTTCATAATAACATAAAGGAGCTTTCATTGCGCAACGGAACAAAAACAAAAAGAGGTGCTATGCAGAAGCTATTCATAGGAATAGTCATTATGATGTTTTCCGCTTCAGTGTATGCTGAAAAGCCACAATTTATCTTTGCTTATGAGGATAGGGAAGGATTTCCCGCCTATTTAGGAAATGGACAGGAAGTCCCGAAAGAAAATCCCGGTATCGATATCGAGGTGTTGCGCTTAGTTGAACAGCGTGTTCCAATCACAGTCATTTTTAAACGGATGCCATGGAAACGATGCTTACACGAATTGGGAACTGGAAACGTATCAGCAGTGGAAGCGTCATATAAGAAAGAACGCGAAAAACTGGGTGTTTTCCCGAGAAAACCCAATGGGTCTGTCGATCCATCCAGACGTCTGACAACAGAAACTTATAGTCTATATGTACTTAAAGATTCCACTCTGCGTTGGGATCCCCAAAGCAAGCGTTTTATTAATTTAAAAGGACAGCTTGGTGCACAGCTAGGTTACTCTATTGTTGGGGATTTGAGAAAACTGGGACACTCCTTTGATGAATCAGGAAGTGCTTTTACCAATTTGAAGAAATTAGTTCTGGGCCGCTTAGATGGTATCATTACACAAGAGAGTCAGACCGGTTTTTATATAAAGAAACATTCGAAGGAATTTGCATCTGTTGTCAAAACCGAACCACCACTCAAAACCAAACCCTATTATTTTATCATCAGTCACCAGTTTGCAAATAAGTATCCCAAAATCACACATCAAATTTGGGATACAGTTGCCGAACTTCGCAAAACAAAGTTATCAGCACTTTATGCCAGGTATTATTCGCTTTGAAGCGATTTATTAATGTCAGAGACTGTCAAGATTAAGTCGTGCTCGAAGTGAGAACGACCGGTAACCCACCGATTACCAAGGAGTGCTGAACCAAAGATTTAGCATAGGCAAGCGCAAAAATCTAAACCTTTGGTTCAGCACTCCTTCGAATTTTTAACCCAAA
>JAOZRC010000440.1 GCA_029940345.1 Desulfobacterales bacterium | reverse complement strand
TAACGCGCCCAGTTGGTTCCGAATTGAAATTCCAACGTGATGCCCGTAACCACTCCCAATGCAAAGTTAATTAAAAATAGCTTGCCCCAAAATTTGGTCATCCTAAGATACAGTTCATCCCCCGTACGGACGTATTTGGTTTCCATAACAGCCAACAAAATCGACAATCCCAGTGTCAATGGCACAAAAAGAAAGTGAAACATTGTGGCGGCGGCAAACTGCAAACGTGATAGTAATACTACATCCATTAACGCCTCCTTTTATAAAGTTGGTAGTTTTCTAATTTGGGTTTTTCCAGGTAGCACCACAAGCAGAAGCTCGCACTTCGCTATCCTGGGAAAACCAAAAGCGAATCGGTATCGTCGTTCATAGAAACAAATATGAAATTTTTGGCAACCTTCATTTTATCCTAAAAGTAGTTTACACTTTTTAACGGAGTGCCAAACTTACAGTTTGGCGTTTGATATACGGATGTACCAATTCACCGCTAAACTGTAAGTTTGGCACTCCTCCAAATTGCAAGCCGGAAAATGAAGGATGCCAACCTTCCTAACAAATAATCAGCATTTTTTAAAGGACAAAAGTTGGTGTGATAAAAAAAAAGGAAAAATATTCAGTGAGTTTCACATTTCGATTCATCCCACCAACCTTTTTTAATATGCGCCGCCTTTTCCTTTTCGGCCAAAAGCTTCAATTTGTACCCTGAATCTCGTAACACACCATACAAAATGCCGCATCCGACATCCTCACGGTCAATATCACCTATCTCTGCCAGGCGAATCATTTGGGTTGCAAGATTAATGGCTTCTACAATATTATGATCACAGGATTTCATCAGATTACTTTTATATCCGGCTGCGCACAGAAAAAGGCGTCGTTATTAAATTAATCACCCAGTTTTTCACCAATTGCCCGGCCATAGTCCTGGCAGGCGCGCGTACCTGATGGTGTGGGCAAAACATCTTCCTTTAAATTAAAAGAGCCCAATTCAACAACATCCATCTTAAAAACATACTGCATGGTGTCTAAAATAATGGCAGGCGCATCGCCGCTATGTGTGTAAGAACCGAAAGCGCCGGCGACTTTGCCTTGCATATCCAATTTTTGTCCCAGGAACAGAAATGTTTTCATCCCCTGGGTCATATCGCGGTGATATGTCGGTGAACCGAAAACATAAGCATCGTAACCCTCTATTGCTTTTTCATTCTTGAGCTCTGAAATTTTTTTAATCTCAACATCCTTCCCTGCCATACGAACACCTTCAGCAATAAAATCGGCCATTTTCTTGGTGTTCCCGGTCCGGCTGGCATAAGCGATCAGAACTTTCTTCATTTTGAATCTCCTCTGTTTTGGTGTTTAATTTTTTTTTGGTACTTGTTAATTCATTAAAGAATGCGATGCAAATATCATACCAGAAATTTCTGCCGTTCTCTAATTTTCATAATTACTATCGCCTTTACCTTATATATGAGTACTTGGACACAGGTTTCCCTGCATCGCTCGCGTTGGGTTTGCAACCCGACGCATTGGCCGGTGGGTTACAAACCCACCTTGAGCGGAGCGTAAAATACCGGAAAACTTTTGTCCAAGTACTTACAACCGTATTTCAATGACCTGAATAATTCGGCGCCTTTGAAAATATCATTAAAGCCGTTTCCCCTTTTTCTATTTTGTTTCTCCGGGACTTCTGGTATTGGTATGTATTTTGCAATAGCATGTAGTCTGAAAGTAAGACACATTGCAATTCAATTTGATTTGGGTTAATATACTCAATTTCAGGAACGCGGTTTAAATAAATTGGCCATAAAATGCGAAGGATTTGGAATCATATTCAAGGCGCGTAATTAAGTGCATACTGGAATATTAACTTGATCACGCAACGCATAAGATGAATTCAAAAACAAATAATTCAGGCTAAGTTATTTAATTCGCATTCCTTAATATTAACGATTCACCCCGTGTTAATTGGAAAGAAAGGATGAACAGAAATGAGCTACGATTTCAATGCTGCCGATATTTTTGAAATGGCTGAACAGATTGAAAGAAACGGAGTTATTTTTTACAAAAAAGCGGCGGAAAAGACCACCGATCCCCAATCGAAAGAATTTTTCCTTTTCATGGCCGGTATAGAAGCTCAACATGAAAAAACGTTTGCGGATATGAGGGCCGAACTCACCGCGCCTGAAACCGAACCAACCGTTTTTGACCCTGATGATGAGAGTGTTCTTTACTTGCGTGCGTTAGCAGGCACAAAGGTTTTTTCGGAGGCCCAGACACCGCCATCTGCGATCGAAGATATTTTAAATATGGCCATCGACGCGGAAAAAAATTCTATCACTTTTTATATAGGTATGCGTGATCTGGTTCCGGATAAACGTGGTAAAGAGCGGCTTGACAACATCATTAAGGAGGAAAAAAGTCATATTGTTTTGCTCAGCACAAGACTGGCTAAAATCTGATAAACACGCCGGCAACTGTTTCACAATACACTTTTGTATTAAATACCAATGTGAAACACTTGCAGACGTTTTCACCAAAATTGGAATATCAAATAAAAATACGGTATCCTGTTCAAAAATCATGGTTTCGGATGTCAGGACGTCGCTGCTGAACACTGAAACCGATACCATTAGATTTGAATAAAACAACAAAATAAGGAGGAGTTAGAATGGCAAAAGCGTTGATTGTATGTGCCACCCGAACCGGCGAAACCAAACGTATCGGTGAACTGATTGCTGAAGGTATCCGGTTTTCCGGACACGAGGCAGTTGTTAAAAAAGTTAATGGAATTAAAAATGAAAATGATTTGCAGGGATTTGACGCCGTTGTTTTAGGTTCCGCAACCTATCATGGCGATATGATACAGAGTATGAAAACCCTGCTGTTTATGGCTGAAAAAGCGGAACTGGATGGAAAAATCGGCGGTGCTTTTGGTGCTTTCGGATGGAGCGGCGAGGCACCGGATCGCATTTTTGGCACCATGGAAAACATCTTTAAAATGAATATGGTGAACGGTGCCTTGCGGCTGAAATCAAGCCAACTTGGCGGCGGTGTTCAAATGGCGCAAGATTACGGCCGGGAAATTGTCAAGAAATTTGATGAAAATGCCTAAATGTAAAATGGTAAATGAAAGATGCCACAAATAAACCAGAGAGGAGTTATTAATGGCCAATCCTGAAGAGATGTATCAGTGTCAAACCGTTAACTGTGGTTATATCTATAATCCCGACAAAGGTGATCGAAAGGGCAAAATTGCCAAAGGCACGCAATTCACAGACCTTCCGGATGATTGGAAATGCCCGATATGCGGTGCCACCAGAAAGATGTTCAAACCCCTTGCCGGGCCCGGTTCAACCAGTGCCGATGGCTAATGATTGAGGGAACAATAATCAGAGCGTAATTGTTTTTCATAACAGGGTGGGTGAAGCGCAGCGAAACCCACCATCGTCAAAACTCGCAAATAAGGTGGGTTTCGCTTCACCCACCTTACATACCGGAAACACCCCTGCAAAAATTATCCTCATATAATTTCGATGCAAAACAGCGTCGATCTTCTTGACATATCTTCGTTGTTGGCATAGTTTGCGCTCATTATGGACGCACCTTCACTTGGAAAGCTACTATCTAATCTGACAAATCTTGAACGCTTGGTTGATAATCTTAAAGATGGCATCATCGGCCATGACCTGAAACGCAACATCTTTTATTTTAACCAGCAGGCTGAAAAAATCACCGGGTACGACCGCAAGGAAGTTCTGGGAAAGGATTGCCATGAAGCGTTCAGCGCCCCTTTTTGCGGAAATCGCTGTTCTTTTTGCAGTGAAATGCCCACCTTAAACGACACCGCCGAATATTCGATCAAAATAGTAACAAAAAGTGGCGAAACCCGTGATATCGAAATGTCTGCAACGATGATGCAGGATGAAAATGGCCATGACTGCGGGGTTCTGGCTGCTTTTAAGGATGTCACCGAACTATTGGATTTAAGACTTCGGATCGGGGAAACCAGCGGTTTTGCCAATATTATTGGCAAAGACAGCAAAATGATGGAAATTTTTCAGCAGATACGCGATGTTGCTGATTATGATTTTCCGGTTCATATATCGGGTGAAACCGGCACCGGCAAAGAACTGGTCGCAAACGCCATCCACACTGAAAGTCGCCGAGACGGAGGCCCGTTTGTTCCCATTAACTGCGGCGCCCTGCCTGAAGGTCTTATCGAAAGCGAGTTGTTTGGGCATGTAAAAGGAGCCTTTTCAGGCGCGATTCGAGACAAAAAGGGACGTTTTGAACTGGCCCATAATGGCACTATTTTCCTGGATGAAGTTGCCGATCTTCCCTTTGCACTGCAAGTGAAGTTTCTCCGATTTATAGAGGAGGGTATTTTCGTAAAGGTCGGCGGTGAAAAAAATATTTCCGTCGATGTCCGCATCATCAGCGCCACCAACAAAGATTTGCAAAAAGAGGTTAAACGCCATCGTTTCAGAGAAGACCTTTATTACAGGCTTAATGTCATCCCCATCCATATTCCCCCCATTCGCCAACGCAAAAATGACATCCCCCTTCTGGTCGATCATTGTCTGAGTCTGCTGAACCAACCGAAAAGCGGCGTAAAGAATAATCATCCATCGGTGCGTATTTCCGATCTGGCCCTTTCCCTGATGATGGATTATCGATGGCCGGGAAACGTACGCGAGCTTCAAAACGCGATTCACTATGCCATTGTCAAATGTCATGGCAGTATGATTCGGGCGGATGATCTTCCCCTGGAATTCAAAAAATTTATAGGCGGCTCGGTTAAGCGTGGTTCGTCCAAAAAACTCAACCTGGACAGCGTCAAGGAGGCCATGGTAAAATCGGGGGGCAACAAGGCCAAAGCCGCACGCGCCCTCAAGGTGGGACGTTCGACCTTGTACCGGTTCCTGGATGAATATCCGGATATATTTCCAGACAGCGAATAATTATATAAACGTTCAGATGATTACCCGATTTTATAATTTGGCACAAGGCTAGAGGGAGGAGGCTGTATTGGAATACGCCGACGACCGATAACGCCGTGACATTAATTGTCTGAATGTCTATAGGGGCGTGAACGGTTAAAACGTAATGAATGAGGACGAAATAATTCCCATAGTTATA
>JAOZRC010000439.1 GCA_029940345.1 Desulfobacterales bacterium | reverse complement strand
GTCGTAGGTTGGGTTGAGGAACGAAACCTGACATCGGGCTGTATTCGTTGGGTTTCGTTCCTCAACCCAACCTAGACCGTCCCGCTTTATGTGGGTAGCCCCAAATTACAAGCACCAAATCTCAAATAAATTCCAAATAACAATATCCAAAACGGCTGCTGTATCAATAGGCATGATAAGATCAGGCAGTTTCAAATTTTGAAGTTTGGCCTTTGTGATTAATTTGAAATTTGGTTTTTGGTTTTTTGAATTTTTTTACCGGCTCCCGTCCGGTTCGATTAAACACCTCACGATTTGCCTTTAAAACCGATGGTGACCGTTTCCTGTTCAACAATAACCGGCACTTTACGCGATCCTTTGGAATACTTCAGCATGACGTCCATCTGTTTAGGTTCGTCCAGAACGTTGACATATTCCACATCCTTTTGCTTTTTGGCGTAAGCTTCACGAGCCGCGGTCGTGTGGGGTCAGGTGTTTTTGCCAAAAATAGTAACCGTATTTTCCATTTTAAAGACTCCTTATTATTATTAACAGATTTCCAGATGGTCAATTTGTCAAGGCCGGAGGGAGATTAGCCGTTATAGACATTCAGATAATCAATGTCACTGCGTTATCGGCCGGAGATATACGCTTTAGTATATCCACGATTGCTGATTTAAATAGGCGCTCCCCCAAATTAATTATAAAATTCATACTAAGTGTGATATCCGTTGTCAACAAATTAAGATTGACAGGAAATGCCAATTATAGTATATTTCTAAAATTAATATCTCGGATAAGGTCTTCGCGATACCTCCTGTTTTGGCTACCTGTGCCAGATAGAAAACGTTCGCAATATGTGCGGATACATTTGCCACAACAGACTATCCGAATAACTTGCCTTTCGCCCATTTTAAAATTGTTTTTTTAATTAAACCACAATATATTGTATGTATGCTAAACAACAAACACAAGGCAAACTTTTGTAACTAAGTTGATATCAATAAAACCCTGTCAGAATAGCAACTTTTCGGCTAATTACCACAATATATTGTGGTTAGTTAATTGAAATACACAAGAAAAAATAAGCGAAAGGTAAGGAATAAAACCCAACCCAAAAAAATCTCTTAACCTTTTCATGCTAAAACATGTAAATAAATTATCAAAACAAGTTTGTATCGTTAACACCTTGGGCTTGCACGCCCATGCAGCCGCTCAAATCGCCGGCATCGCTCAGAAAGCCCGGTTCACTGTGCATATAATCAAGAATGATCTCAAAGCCGATGCTTCGAGTATCTTTGATATTCTCACCCTTAACGGTCCGCAAGGCGCTATCTTGACATTTGAAATTGAAAAACCGTCAGACCTGAACATCCTTGATGCACTGGTCACCCTGGTTGAAAACGGGTTTGGGGAAAAAAATTGATGCGCGTATCCGCCACCCAGGAACTGAAGCTATTCGGCATCGGCGCTTCAGATGGCATCTGCATCGGCCAGGCCTATCTGGTGGATAAAAAAGGGGTTGATGTTATCAAACGCTATGTGATTCCGGAACACGCCCTGGCCAACGAGATGAATCGGTTTAAGACTGCGGTCAGCAACGCGGATGACGAATTGCACGCCATGATCGAAGCATCCCCGGAAGATCTGCGTCAGCACGTCAATATCTATGAAACGCACATCGCCTTACTTAAAGATAAAATGCTCTATGGCAGAATACTTGCCCATATTGAAAAAGAACGGGTGAATGCGGAGTGGGCTTTAAAAAAGGTTATCGCTAATATCAAACTGATGTTTCAAAATATGGATGATTCCTATTTGCGCGAACGCGATGCCGATATTGAACACATATCAGAGCTTATATTGCGAAACCTGGTTGGCGCCAAACAGGAAAACATTGCGGATATTGACCGGCGCGTCATCTTGGTGGCGCATGATTTATCACCCGCGGACACCAGCCAGATCAATCTTGAAAGAATTATGGGTTTTATCACCGATGGCGGCAGCAAAGCATCTCATACCAGCATCATCGCCCGAACGCTGGGAATCCCCGCCGTGATGGGCCTTGAAACGGCCTCCCGAAAAATAAACACGGATGACATCATCATTGCGGATGGCACCCAGGGCATCGTTATCGTTCACCCTTCCGAAAAAACGATCCTGTTTTACGAGGAACGCCAGGAACGTTATGAACAGCATAAAGCGATCATCGCCCGGGATTGTAATATTACGGCGGAAACGTCAGACGGTTTTAAAATGAAGGTGATGGGTAATATCGAACTGCCGGAGGAGGTCGTGGCGGTGCGCGATTACGGCGGCGATGGCATCGGGTTGTATCGCACCGAGTTTCAATATTTGAGCCGCCATGCCTTCCCCAGTGAAGACCTCCTGTTTGAAAGTTATAAAGATGTGGTGGAAGTGATGCATCCCCTACCGGTGACATTCCGCACCCTGGATATCAATGGCGATAAAGTCCTGCGTTACAGCATTGATAATTACCACGAAGACAACCCGGCGTTAGGACTACGCGCCATTCGCTATTGCTTGAAACATCCGGATATTTTCATAGTCCAGCTTCGCGCCATACTCCGCGCCGCCGTATACGGTAATGTACGAATCCTTTTCCCGATGATCTCCAGTTGCCTCGAAATAAAGGAAACCCAACGCCTTTTGGATGAAGCGGCCGCATCACTGGCGGCCGAGAACCTTCCCCATAAGCGCGACATCGAAGTCGGCATCATGATCGAAGTGCCGGCCGCTGTTATGATGGCGGATGTCATGGCTCCCAAAGTTGATTTTTTTAGCTTGGGCACGAATGATCTGATACAATACACCCTCGCCATTGACCGGGGCAACCGCCAGGTAGCGCATCTTTTTAACCCGTTGCATCCGGCGATCATTCGAATGCTTAAACGCACGACTGACATGGCCAGTGACCATAATATCGGTGTCTTTATATGCGGTGAGATGGCCGGTGATCCGCTTTATACGCCCCTGCTGGTCGGATTGGGAATCAAAGAATTAAGTATGAGCCCGTTTGCGATACCGATTGTAAAACAAACTGTTCGATCACTCAGTTTTAAAGAGTGCCAACAATTCACCCATGATATCCTTCAATTGACCAATGCCACTGAAATATTCGGACGCCTAAAGGAAAAATTCGGCGGAAGGCATTACCAGGATGCGGATGCTAGTGAGGAGCCTTTTAATGGGAAAACCGCATAAAAGAAATATCGCTGAAAACCGTAAAGCCCGGCACAATTATTTCATTGAAGACACCTACGAAGCGGGAATGGTTCTCCTGGGCACCGAAGTTAAATCATTACGCGGCGGACGCGCCAATCTGAAAGATTCGTATGCCCGGATTGTCAACGGGGAAGTATTTGTTTATCAAATGCACATCGGCCCTTATCCGTTCGCCTATTATAACAACCATGAACCCTTAAGAACCCGTAAACTGCTGTTGCACAAATCGGAAATAAAAAAACTATATGGCAAAGTCAATGAAAAGGGGTTCTCCCTGATCCCTTTGAGGCTTTATTTTGTGAACGGCAAAGTCAAAATGACCATCGCACTTGCCCGGGGTAAGCGCAAATATGATAAGCGCCACACAATCCGTCAGCGGGATGAAAAAAGAGAGATGGACAGGGCGCGTAAAGAATATCGCTAGCCGGCGTTTCGCTTCGGGTTGCGCGTGATGCCCCTGCTAAATATTTCAAAAGCGGTTTCAAGCGTCTCTTTTAAAAAATTGTTGTCTTCATTCAGCGCGTGTTTGCTTGTTTCCAGGAGTACGACGCCTGAAAACATTGACCAGAAGATATCCGCTAATGCCATGGGATGCTGATCCGAAAAAAAATCTTTATTGATGCCGTCTTCAAAAAGATCCGCAATCACACCGATGGACTTGCGAGTGAGGTCATTTAACTCGTCTAACAATTTTGGCGATAAATTTTTTATCGTTTCACTGGATTGAAGATGAAACATATTGATCAGGATCAGCGGGTCAAATTCATACACATCATACATGGCAGTCATCAGTGCATCCATTTTTTCCAAGGGCCCCAGATTCGTTTCATTTTTCACATGTTCCACTCGAATGGCAAGGTACTGAAGGATTCTTAGAGAAAGAGACGCATATAACTCTTCCTTATTTTTAAAATACAAATACAAGGTGCCCGGACTGAGTTCCGCATTCCGGGCGATGTCCTCTATGGTGGCCTTGTTAAACCCTTTTTCGGTAAACACTCTTTTGGCCGCGACAATAATTTGTTGCCGACGTCTTTCGCGTTCTCTTTGTTTTCTTTCCTTAATTCCCATAATATTTCTACGCGTTGAGTGTTAATGTATGTTTAAAAATTTAATGAATATGATTTAATTTAAAACTGCTTTTCATATAAATTATATTTTAATTTTGGTCAAGAAAAATTTGTGCAGATATCCGGATAATTTATTTAACAAGATGAAAACGAAAAGATAATGCTGTGAAGTATTGCCAACCAGACGCAACCGTTCACATCCCCTTCTGGTTCCCATGCTCCGGCGTGGGAACCTTTTTCTGGTCAGGCCGCGCTAATTCGAGTCGCAGTTATTGCGCTATATTCTTTAAGAAGGCCATAACTTGGGATTTTCATTTTATGATTAGGAAATTAGGAATAGGGACAAAATAAGACTTCCTTCATATCAGTCTAAAAGCAGTTTACAATTTGTAAAGAAGTGCAGCCCTTAATGAACCACGAATAATTGATTTTTATTAGAGTTCATTAGCGTTTATTCGTGGTTTGCATTTTTTTATGACTACCTATTTGTTACCTGGTAAATGAAGGATGCCCAAAATAATTTACCCATTTTCAGAAAAGGAGTGCAAACCACCGTTTGCGTCACAGCATCGCAAACTGTGGTTTGCACTCCGGAATGGGGAAGTTATTTCGTCCCCGTTCCTTAAAAGCATTTACATTAAGTAAACTTATACATTTACATTGAACTTGACAATAAAATTAAAATTCAGTATAATAGGCATCCTTCATTTTACCCCGGAAGTAGTTTACACGTATCTTATTCAAATTCAATGGTAATTATGGAGTGCGAAAGTTAAGCAGAGCGGAGGAACGGAGCGGAACGGTCTTTCCCAATCTAACTTTGCGAAAGACCGCTTCGCTTAACTTTCGCACTCCGGATTTATAT
>JAOZRC010000438.1 GCA_029940345.1 Desulfobacterales bacterium | reverse complement strand
ATTTTCGCACTCCTTAAAATGTGTAAACTACTTTTGATACCCAATGAAGGATGCCCATTTTTTTTATCATAATTTAAGCTATAACCGATCAGAAAACCGCGTTCGACTTCATAGCCGGCATAATCAACTCTAACATCAACCGTGCGGTGTTGATGTTTGTCCAAATAATATGCAAACTTTAACAGTACGAGGTTACAGTATTTTTAAATACTTGATGATATTCATTAAAGTTAAGCTCGTGTCAACAATATCCTCAACCACTAATACATCTTTATTTTGAATATTCAGATTTTTTTCGTTTTGGAATTTAACGACCACGGAAGATGCTGTTGCGGAACCATAGCTTGATGCATGGATAAAGTCGATAGTAACCGGAATAGAGATATAGCGAGCGAGATCAGTGTTATCTTTGTAATCGTCAGATACCTGTGTTGCCAAATTCTGAACAATATCATCAATTTCATTTGTGTTCAGAAAAGGTGTTAAATCGTGCATAACCGGATTTTTAAATGTTCCCAATAAATTGGTTTCCATAAAACAAGGCAGGTAACAGGAAACCAGTGCGTAGTCATATGTAACCTAATCATTTTTTATTTAAATTTTAGTGTTTTTGATTAAGACGAACAGGATGTAACCCATTGATAAATTGATCCGCACTATTTGGCATGGACTACGGGGCTACCAACACAAGCCGGGGTATTTCCGCTCGTTACGAGGCAAAACCTCATAACAAGTGACTGATTTCAATGTGTCCGGTCTTATGTCTGATAGCCTACTACTGTATCTTGAAATTGTACACCGACACTGATACGCAATTGTACAAAGATTACATGGAATATAGGCACTTGTCAATAAATATAGCGGAGCAATCGCATGAAAACTTATTATTAATTTATAATTGAAATAAATTCAGTATGTTAAATCATACATAAATTATGTTCAACCGGTTCGGAATTTTTAATAACCATCTGGAATAAAATATAAATATCATTCAATTGTTCCAATAAGTATCGTTTGTTAAAGACCTGTTTCAGCCAGTTTTTCAATCAGTTGGATCTGCTGTTCGCTAAGTGTATTAGTCATTTTCACTCCGATTTCAACATACAAATCACCTTTTTGGGTATCGTTTAGATGCGGCAGTCCGTTCCCGGAAAGCCTGAATTTGGTTTTATGATTTGTGCCGGAAGGCACTTTCAAACTGAGTGTGCGATTGTCCGGGGTTGGGACAGATAGTTGGGTTCCCAGTAGCGCTTCACTTAATTTGATTTCACGATTTAAAAAGAGGTCATGTCCTTCGATACGAAAAAGCGCGTCTGTGAGCACTTTTGTTTTGACAAACAGATCACCCGGTGGGCCTCCGTAAGCGCTTGGTTGTCCTTTGCCATGCAGTCGCAGTTTTTTACCTGGGATCATTCCCTTGGGGATTTTGATCGTGATTTTATTTGTTTTGCCATCCAGATTGTAGGATATGGTTTTATCAGTTCCCTTGATAACCTCGGTTAGCGTCAAAGGGAGTTCATATTCCAAGTCGGCTCCTTTAACCGGTCTCTGGGGACGACCGCCGGGTCGCCCCCCGAAGTCAAAACGCATGCTGTCACCGAAACCACCGCCACCACCACCAAAGCCGAACTCTCTTAATATATTGTTAAGATCAAATCCTCTGAAAATATCTTCCTGGGAGTAACGCTGCTGAAACCCGTTTGACCCGAACATATCATACTGTTTACGCTTCTCTTTATCGCTCAGGACCGCATAAGCTTCACTGATTGTTTTAAATTTCTCTTCAGCCGCTTTATCAGAACCTGACCGATCGGGATGATATTTCATCGCCAGTTTACGATAGGCTTTTTTAATAGCATCATCCGAATCCTTTTTATTCACTCCTAAAATTTTATAATAATCCGTTTCAGACATTTTTGTGTTCACCCGTTATTTTAAATAGAGTTACCATATTTTATATTATCCACCAAATTAGGTTTGAAATGTACACCTGTCAAGGCTATTAAAGACGATTTCATCCCCGTTCCTTATCAAACTGGCTTCAAGGTGGCGAACTCTTAAGCACAACCATCAGAACCGAAAGAGCGGCCGGCGTCACGCCGTCGATACGTGAGGCTTGCCCGACAGAGGCCGGTCTTATGGCGGTCAATTTTTCTTTCATCTCATTTGACAAGCCATGGACCGCGTTATAATCGAATTGAGCAGGTATTTTTTTCTTTTCCAAATGTTTAAATTTATTGATTTCTTTTTGCTGTTTGGCAATATAACCTTCATACTTAATTTCAATTTCAACCTGCTTGGCCACATTTCCGGTCATTGTATCGGGGCTGCGCGCCAGCGATGTGACAACATCGTAGTCAAGCTCGGTTCTTTTTAAAAGACAATCTAAGTAAATGCCATTTTTAATGCGAGACGACCCCTTGCTGTTTAAATATGCATTTGTTTTTTCAGAAGGTTTGATAATTGTATTCCGAATTCGACAGATTTCGGAATATTGCTGTTGCTTTCGCATTTTTAAATCCTTGAGCGTGTCATTATCGATCAAACCGAGTGAATGGCCGATTTCCATTAATCTGAAATCCGCATTATCTTCTCTAAGCATTAAGCGATACTCGGCTCGGGATGTAAACATCCGGTACGGCTCCCGAGTGCCGCGTGTAACCAAATCATCAATCATCACGCTCATATAGGCCTGGGAGCGATCTAAAATGAATGGTGGTCTTTGCTGAACCCTACATGCGGCGTTAATGCCGGCCCATAATCCTTGAGCGGCCGCTTCTTCATAGCCGGATGTTCCATTAATCTGGCCGGCGAGAAACAGATTGGCGATTCGTTTGGTTTCAAGGGTCGGTTTGAGTTGGAGCGGATTGATATAGTCATATTCAATCGCATACGCCGGGCGCATAATCTGGGCTTCTTCCAAGCCCTTAACCGACCGGACTAGCTCTGACTGGATATCGGCCGGCAGACTGTTCCCAAGGCCGCTGGCATATATTTCATCCGTGTCGAGTCCCTCGGATTCAAGAACGATTTGATGACTATCGCGGTCGGCAAAACGAACGATTTTATCTTCAAATGAAGGGCAATAACGGGCCGAAACACCTTTGATCTGGCCGCCATACAGTGCGGAACGGTGAAGGTTGGTTTGCACAATCTGATGGGAGCGACGGTTGGTTCTCCCGATATAGCTGGCGATTTGTCGCAAAGGCGGTTTCGTTGTAAACGCCGAAAATGGCTTGGGCGATTCTTCCGGTTCCTGTTTGTCAAACAGATCAAAATCGATTGTTGATCCTTTGAGGCGAGGTGGCGTACCGGTTTTCATTCGGCCTAAAGTGAAACCGAGTCTATTTAGTTGGGCTGGCAAGCTGTAAGATGCGAATTCACCGGCGCGTCCGGCTTTGATAGTATTGGCGCCAATGTGAACCAAACCGCTTAAAAAGGTGCCGGTGGCCAGTACGACCATATCGGCCTGACATCCGAAACCGGTGTTATCTTCAATGCCAATCACTTTTCCGTCTGCCACCACCAGTTTTTCAACCATCGCTTGCCTGAGATCAAGGCGTGCTTGTTTTTCGACAACCGCCTTCATGGCGATGTGGTAGCGGATTTTATCATTTTGGGTTCGAGTTGAATGCACCGCCGGGCCTTTGCGGGTGTTTAGCGTTTTATATTGGATGGCGGTCAGATCGGTAATCTTGGCCATCTCGCCGCCCAGAGCGTCAATCTCTTTGACCAATTGCCCTTTGGCCATGCCGCCGATTGAAGGACTGCAAGGCATAGCGGCCAGTTTATCCAAGTCGATGGCCATAAGTAAAACCGTACAACCCATCCGGGCCGCCGCCAGCGCCGCTTCACATCCGGCATGACCGCCGCCTACAACGATAATGTTATATTTTATCGGATAAACCACTAAGAATAATCCCCCTCGTCAGTTACAAGATTGAAGTTTGAAGTTACAAGTTATATCGCAACTTCCTGAATTAATGGTACCTGACGAAAATTCTTTTGAAATTTATAATATAAGGTGATATGATTCCCTTTTATCGGAAACTTAAAATTTAAAAAGTAGTAACTTGTAACTTGTAAAATGACAATTTCCCATCTGCGATATACAGATTTTAATACCTGGCTCAGGAACAAATACGGATGCAGAGTGCAAAAGATCACTGTTGACGCCGGTATGTCCTGTCCCAACAGGGATGGTTCGATTTCCACAAGCGGTTGCATTTTCTGTAATTCCCGGGGATCCGGATCCGGTGCATATAAGAAAGGTTTAACCGTTTTTCAACAATTGAGCAACGGGAAAGTAAAACTGGCTAAACGCTATAAAGCTAAAAAGTTTATAGCATATTTTCAATCGTATAGCAATACTTATGCCCCCCTGGAAAAACTAAGCGCGCTTTATGAAGAAGCGTTGGCCGTTGATGATATTGTGGGACTTTCAATCGGAACCCGTCCGGATTGTGTTAATGAATCTATTCTGGCGCTTTTGCAAAAATATGCGGAAAATTATCTGATCTGGCTTGAATATGGCCTCCAAAGCATTCATGACAAAACGTTGACTTTTATTAATCGAGGGCATAATTTTCGATGCTTTGAAGATGCCGTGGGAAAAAGTAAAAACAGGGGTATAAAAATATGTGCGCATGTTATCTTGGGGTTACCTGATGAAAACAGGCAAGACATGCTGGATACCGCCAAAGCCATGGCCGACCTTGAAATAGATGGCATTAAGATTCACCTTTTGTATGTCGTTAAAGGAACGCCACTGGCACATCTTTACAACACCCAGCAATACAAATGCTTGGAACAACGTCAATATACTGATATTGTATGTGATTTCCTGGAACGGCTTCCACCGGAGATTGTTATCCAACGCCTGACGGGAGAACCGCATGCGGCTGAACTGGTTGCCCCTTTATGGTCTCTTAATAAAGCGGAAACGCTCTTTTTAATTCATACAGAAATGGATAAACGCGATTCATGGCAAGGTAAATTCAGAATACGCCAATGAGCGGTAACGTAGCGCTAAATTAAAGATCGGGTGATTTTCTGAACGTTAATATGAAAAGTTGTTGATGTTTTGGTGACTTTAGCCTATACATTTCAAAAATTATTTGTTTAAGAGCCTGTTTGGAAAGTCATGATCGAAGCGAAAAAGTGTGAGAGCGAGGGCT
>JAOZRC010000023.1 GCA_029940345.1 Desulfobacterales bacterium | reverse complement strand
TACAATACAGCCTCCTCCCTCTATCCTTGTGAAATTTAATATGTGACTGTCTATAGGTACTTGGACAGGTTTCACAATTTCTGGAAAATTATCTGCGGTAACATAAAAAAATCATAAACGAAGGGTGTAATTACTATGAAAATTATGGGCAGTCTGAAAAAATCAGAGTCAAATTACTTATTGCTTTTCGATTGCGGCTATTATTCCTGTTATAAATTTGGTATTATATCCTGGTTTAACTTCAATAAAGCGTTTCGCGTCCAGGTTTATAAACAGCTTGAAAGAAGAAACCGTTCGCATCCCCCTCTGGTTCCCACGCTCCGGTGTGAGAACGAGGTCGGGTGGGGGGTGAACGGTTACGACCGACTAGATGGAAGTGCATGATCAATATGGCATCTTTCATTTTTCGGTTAACAGTTCGTAGTTCCGCCGTAAGGCGGGAATAAGAGCCGCCTTACGGCGGAACTACGAACTGGAGATAAAAAGTGTCAACTACTTTCAGTGTAATATGAAGGATGCCATCAATATTACGCGAACCTAAGCTATTACATGAAACAATATGGTTACTATTTCTACTTTGGTAACTTGAATTTTGACAGCCGTTTTTGTACTTGCAATAGTCAGGATCATAAAAAATTGGCAGCATGTAGGGCGGGTGGAGCCTGGCGGATCCCACCAATATGGCCGCCTGATTACCGAATGGTGGGTTCCGCCAGGCTCCACCCACCCTACATATCAATTTACCAAAGTAGAAATATAATTCATTGAAAAAGGAGCATTTATGAAACTTCAAGCAAAATTACTTATTATTATTTTTTCAATTCTTAGTATTTTCGGACTTTGTGTCGGTATTACGATGACTATTGTTATTTCGTCCAATGGTGAAGATGAAATTATAAGAATCCGTCAAGATGAGCTGGCAAAAATTAAACAAAATATAAAAAATTATGTGGATATCGCATACAAAACCATTGAATCCGATTATCAAAACAGTCAGAATCATGAATGGCTGCAACAACATTATGGTAAACGATTGATTAATATTATTGACATAGCGGAAGGAATTATCCGGGAAAACAAAAAACTCGCGGATGAAGGTGCGATAAGCTTTCAAGAGGCTCAACAACGTGCATCTGAATCTATCGGCAATTTACGCTTCAATAACGGCAGCGGTTATATTTGGATAAATGATACAGGCAAACCTTACCCAAAAATGATAATGCATCCCACTATACCGAAGCTCAACGGCACAGTTCTGGATGATGCCAAATACAACTGTGCGCTGGGAAAAGAACAAAATCTTTTTCAGGCTTTTGTTGAAAAAGCTGAGAAAGACGGTGAAGGGTTTGTTGATTACCTGTGGCCTAAACCGACCCAAAACGGACTCACCCAAGATCAGCCAAAACTTTCTTATGTCAGATCAGATTCCGAATGGAACTGGATCATCGGAACCGGTATTTATGTAAATGATGCCTTGGATGATGCAATAGAAAAATCAAAATCAGACATCAGCAAAATGCGCTTTAACAACAACATCGGGTATTTTTGGATTAATGATATGGGAAAACCGTTTCCAAAAATGATTATGCACCCGACAATACCGGAATTAAATGGAAAAATACTGGATAATACAAAATTTAATTGTGCGTTAGGAAAAAAACAGAATTTGTTTCAGGCAATGGTTCAAGCAGTCGAAAGAAATGGTGAGGGGTATGTCGATTATTTATGGCCCAAACCGACAAAAGACGGTCTGACGAAAGAGGAGCCTAAACTTTCGTATGTACGTATTTTCCAACCACTGGGCTGGGTGATTGGCACAGGGGTGTATCTTGATTCTATTGATGCTGTTATCGCTAAAAAAACTGAAACGGTTTCCGCTACAGTCAGATCTTTATTTGGCAATATTTTAATAGTCGCGGCCGTTGTTTTTCTGCTTCTTGCAGGTTTAAGTTATTTCATTACCAAACGTTTTTTTATTCGGAACATTAACGATGCGGTCACATTTGCTAAAACTGTTGCTGACGGTGATCTGACCCAGTCCCTGGATATAGTCCGCAAAGATGAAATAGGAATGCTTGCCGTATCATTAAACAATATGAATTTGAGCCTTAGGGAAATGGTTAAAACAATTGCAAACGGTGTTGGCGTAATGTCAACATCTTCTGCTGATCTGTCTGCAATTTCCGAACAGATGGCCGGCAGAGCTGCCAGTATGTCTGAAAAAGCAAATACCGTGGCCACAGCCACCGAAGAGATGAGCGTAAACATGAATTCTGTAGCGACCGCCAGCGAACAGGCATCAACCAATGTAAAAATGGTGGCGACCGCGGCTGAAGAGATGGCCGCAACAGTTGATGAAATTGCCCAGAATTCAGAAAAGGCCCGCTCAATTACCAATGACGCTGTTGATCATGCCAAAAGCGCGTCTGACAAAGTGAACAAACTTGGCAATGCGGCCAATGAAATCAGCAAAGTGACAGAGGTCATAACAGAAATTTCAGAGCAAACAAACCTTCTGGCTCTGAATGCGACCATTGAAGCTGCGCGGGCAGGCGAAGCCGGCAAAGGTTTTGCTGTTGTCGCTAACGAGATAAAAGAACTTGCCAGGCAAACCCCGGAGGCCACCCGGGATATCAAGAATAAGATTGAAGACATTCAGAATTCTACAACAGAGACTGTTACAGAGATCGGGCTGATTTCTGATGTTATCTATAAAGTTAATGAAATTGTATCTGTCATTGCCACAGCAGAGGAAGAGCAAAATGTAACCACCAAGGAAATTGCGGGCAATGTTGCCAATGCATCCATAGGAATTGAAGAGGTGAACCTTAACGTGGCCCAGAGTTCCGCAGTATCCGGGGACCTTGTCAGCGATATTGCGGAACTCAACGAGTCTTCTGCTGATATGTCGGAAAATATTTCAAAAGTCAATGTGAATGCTGAAGAACTTTCCAAGATGGCCGCACAATTGAAAGAAATGGTGGGCAAATTCAAGGTGTGAACACAGGTTTATATAAACATTCAGAAAGCGGGTTTTTCAAAAAAACCCGGTTTCTCCCAGAGGCAAACATGGGCAAATATACAGACGAAAACATCAGCATTTTCATTGATGAATCCCTGGAGCATCTTTCAGATGTTGAGAATGAATTACTGGCAATTGAACAGGATGGCGCTGATATTGATGAAAACCTGGTGAACAAGGTGTACCGCGCGGCCCATTCCATCAAAGGCGGGGCGGGTTTCATGGGACTTGCCAATATTAAAAATCTTACCCATGAAATGGAAAATGTCCTGGGAAAAATCCGCGCCCGTGAAATCATACCTGACCCCTCTGTCGTCAATGTTCTGCTGCTGGCTTCAGACTCCCTGAGAAACCTGATCAACGATATTGATAACAGTGATGATGCGGATATCACCGAACACACAAAGTCATTGAAATCAATCACAGCGAGGCCGCCTGATCAAAAACAATATATAGGAGAGGAACCAAAACCCATAACACCTGTGGTCAAAATAGCATTTCCCGGGGAAAAATGTATTTTCAGTGCGCCAGAGGAGGATATTTCCGATATTCGGAAACAAGGAAAATATCTTTATCTGATTGAAATTGACTTGATTCAGCTTTTTGAGATGAAAAACGAAACGCTTTTGAGCGTTATTGTTGACATGCAACATTGTGGCATCATCCTGGACAGCCGGCCGGATATCCCCATTGCCGAAAATCTTGATGCTGATAATGCTTCAGACAGTTCTCCTTTCCTGGCTTTGTTTGCCACAGCTTTGAATTCGGCTGATGTCGGCCAATTGCTTAATCCTGAAATAACTGATATTTATATTGTTAATGAAGACCATACCGTTAAACCTGCTGCCCAAGAACCTGCTGCCGAAAAGTCTATTGAAGATGCACCCGGCCCTGAAGCGGAAAATACTACTGACAGGGTAAAAGAAGGTTCTCCTGAAAAATCTGTATCACCCGATATTCCCCTGCCTGCCGAGGAGCCTGTTGAAGAAATATCAGGCCCTGAAACAGAAGATACACCGGATAGATTAAAAGCAGGTTCTGCGGAAGCATCTGTATTGACGATTACGAATGCTGAGTCTGGTTTAACGGCTGTGAGTCCCAAAACGGAACAGTCCATCCAACCGATAAAGTTCCAAACCACTCTCAGTGTAAATATCAATTCACCGGATTCATTCGTAACGCTGGCAGGCGAACTGGCGTTGAGCCGCAACCAGCTTCTCCGGGCCATAATCCGCAACGACCGGCACGCCCTGGAAATTTTCGACCGGAAGACAGACCTGATCACTTCTGATGACAGGGAAAAAGAGGATTTTGCGGAACCATCTGTATTGGCGATTACGGATGCTGAGCCCGGTGCAACGGCTGTCATTCCCAAAACGAAACAGTCCATCGAACCGATAAAGTTCCAAACCAGTCTCCGCGTAAATATTAATCTCCTGGATTCGCTCATGACGCTGGCAGGCGAACTGGTGTTGAGCCGCAACCAGCTTATCCAAGCCATAACCTGTAATGACCGCCGCACCCTGGAGATTTCCAGTCAGCGGATTGACCTGATCACTTCTGAATTGCAGGAGGCGATTATGCATACCCGAATGCAGCCGATCCGGACTATTTTTGACAAATTCCCACGGGTCGTTCGGGATCTCGCCATAAGTTTGAATAAAAAAATTGAACTGTTTATAGAAGGAAAAGAAGTTGAACTTGATAAATCTATTATTGAGAGTTTGAACGATCCCATGATTCATCTTATCAGGAACGCGGCCGATCATGGAATAGAACCGCCGGAAACCAGGATCAAGCAGGGTAAAAATCCGGTCGGTGCGATCCGTCTCAAGGCATTTCACGAAGCCGGACAGGTTCACATTGAAATATGGGATGACGGAAAAGGAATGGACGGGGAAAGCATAGCCAGATCAGCCATTGCAAAAGGATTGGCCAGTGAAGGACCGGTCAAGGGAATGTCACCCAAGGAAAAAGTGAACCTTATCTTCCTTCCAGGTTTTTCGATGTCAGACAAAATCACAGACCTGTCGGGCCGGGGAGTGGGCATGGATGTGGTCAAAACCAACCTGGACAGGCTGGGCGGGATTGTGGATATTGATTCCGAACCGGGAAAAGGAACTGCCATACATATAAAAATGCCTTTGACCCTGGCTATAATTCCGAGCCTCCTGGTTTCTGACGGTAATGAATGGCATGCCATCCCCCAGGTGAATGTCGTCGAACTGATGAGGATTCCGCCTTCACGGATAAAAGACAGGATCGAACAAGTCGGCAATGCACAGGTGGTCAGGCTGCGGGATGAACTGCTTCCTCTTTTAAAATTGGCAGATATTCTCAGGCCAAAGCGCTTATATCCTGATCAGAAACAGCCTGACAATTGCAAGTTTTCTCATAGTAATGAAAGACGCGGCGTTAACATTGTCGTAGTATCCACCGGTGTTTTCAAATACGGAATGATTGTGGATGGATTACACGACTCTGAAGAGATTGTTGTCAAACCCCTGGGACGGCATTTGAAGGATTGCCGGGGATATGCAGGTGCGACTATTCTGGGGGATGGCCGTGTTGCGCTCATACTTGATGTGGCTAATTTGGCCCGCCTGGCCGAACTGGCTTCCATATCTGGCTCAATTCGGGAGTCGGAAGCTGCCGAAAAAGCCATGCTGCCCGCAGAAGATCAGCTAACCTTGCTGCTTTTCAGGAATTCCGCAAAAACACGGTTTGCGGTTCCCCTTGAGCTGGTTGAGCGTATTGATAAAATCAGGTGCAGCGATATAGAAATTTCCGGGGGAAGACGGGTTATTCAGCATCGCAATCAAAGCATGCCGCTGTTTGACATAGGGGACGTCGCCCGGGTTGATAAGGTTGAAGAAAGGGAATATGCTCTGGTTATCGTATTTTTTATTGCAGGCATCGATGTTGGAATATTGGCAATACCACCGATAGATTCCATTAAAACCGCAAGCAGGATAGATGGAACCACACTCATACAGCCGGGAATATCGGGTTCAACAGTCATTAACGGCAAAACCACCCTGATGGTGGATATTATCGGTATTATTGAGGCGATGCATCCTGAATGGTTTAATGTTGAAAGACGGATGAAACGACAGGCCAGGAAGACCGGAACAGTTATTTTAGCCGAGGATTCAAAATTTTTCCGCAACCAGATTAAATGCGCCATCGAGGATGCCGGTTATCCTGTCCTTGAAGCCGAAGACGGGATGATCGCTTATGATTTGTTACAAAAAAATGCAGATCAAATAGCACTTGTTGTCACTGACCTGGAAATGCCTAACCTGGATGGTTTCGGCTTTACCCGGAAAATCAAAGAGGACGAACGTTTTGCCCATTTGCCTGTGATAGCGGTCAGCTCCCTGGCAGCAAAAGAAGACATCAAAAAGGCAAAAGACTGCGGCGTTGATGAATATCAAATCAAACTGGACAGGAAAAAGTTGGTTGAATGTATAAATCGTTATCTGGGGAAAACAACTTGAAACCTGCACCACAGGAGACAACTGATGCGCAGAGACAGATATACCACGGTTCAGCCTGAAATCGTAGAACTATGTACCTTTTATATCGGCGACCACCAATTTGGCATAAACATTCTCAAGGTTCAGGAAATCAACAGAAATCCACCCATAACAACAGTTCCCCAGTCCCAGGAATTTATAGTCGGTGTTATGAACCTGAGAGGCCGCATCGTAACAGTCATCGATCTTGCAACAAAGCTCGGGCTTGCGTTCACAGCGCCCGGGAAATATAGCCGTACTATCATTGTCAATTCTCAGGATGAATACATCGGGCTTATAGTGGATCGGATCGGCGATGTAGTGCCGGTCAACGCCGAGAAAACAGAGCCTCCCCCGGTCAATATCGACGGTGTATTGGGCAGTTTTGCCGAAGGAGTGCTCAAAACCGGCGATGGCTTGATCGTGATTCTTGATGTCGAAGCGGTGTTGGCATAAACGGTTCAGAAGAAAAAGGCAAAATACAAAGATGACAACTGAAATGCCATTAAAAGTTCTGGTGGTCGATGACGCCCTGTTATATCGGAAAATCATTAGCGAAGCGCTTTCTGAATTGCCAGGCATCGAAGTGGTGGGCACAGCAGGAAATGGTAAAATCGCCACTTACCGGATTAGTTCTTTAAATCCTGATATACTTACCCTGGATATTGAAATGCCCCAAATGAACGGCCTTGAAGTGCTGGAATGGCTCCGGGAAAACGCGCCGGATGTCGGCGCCATTGTTCTCAGCAAATTCACGAAAGAGGGCGGGAAAATGATGGTTAAGGCGTTGAACCTGGGAGCTTTTGATTTTATTGAAAAGACTGGCGGCAATACCATGGCAGAGAATAAAAAAGCCTTAAAAGATGCCATCTGGCCAATGCTAAAAACATACTCCCGCCGCAAAGAGGTGCGGGAAATATTAAAAGGGAAAGCGGGCCTGTCAAAAACAGATAAATCGGGTTTTTTAAAAAAATCCGATTTCTCCAGCGCAGTCCGGCGCATGAGGATGATATCAGGACACAATTCAGCTATCATCGGAATCGGCATTTCAACCGGGGGACCCGAAGCCCTGTCAAGGATGCTGCCCCAAATACCGGGCAATCTGAACGTTCCGATTCTTATCGTCCAGCACATGCCCGCGGCTTTTACACAAACCATTGCTTCCAATCTCAACGACAAATGCGCTATTGAGGTCAGAGCTGCTGTTGACGGTGAACCGCTCATCCCCAATACAGCCCTTTTTGCTCCGGGCGGAAAACAGATGAAGGTCGTAAAGCGTGCTGACGGGAAAACCTTTATTGTCAGAGTCACTGATGACCGGCCTGAAAATAATTGCAAACCGTCAGCCGATTATTTGTTTCGGTCCATTGCCCGCTGCTACGGGAATCGGGCCACCGGTGTCATAATGACCGGCATGGGATATGACGGGGCTCTCGGTCTTAAATTGATGAAGCGCAACGGCGCAGCCATCATTGCCCAAAATGAAGAAACATGCACCGTATTCGGAATGCCCAAGGAGCCTATCGAAGCGGGCATTGTTGATGTAATCGCACCTTTGGACAAGATTGCTGAAGAAATTTGCCGGACTGTGAGAAGTGGAAAGTGAGTAGGTAGGGCTATCCACATAAGGCGGGACAGACGTAGGTTGGGTTGAGGAACGAAACCTGACGAATTCAGGTTGATGTTGGGTTTCGTTCCTCAACCCAACCTACGATTAAATTTAGTGTCCCGGCTTATGTTGGTAGCCGTAGGAAGTAAATGGGGCTACCAATTTAATGTGGGACAAAAATCGGGTTTCTCAGCCAGAAACCAGAAAATTTTATAAATGCAACGAATAACACTGGACGAATTAAAAATTTTTGTCAGATACATTTACGATATATCGGGGATATGTCTCGACCAATCCAAGGCATATCTTATTGAAACCAGGTTAAAGTCCCTGATAATAGAAACCGAATCGGTTTCTTATCATGAATTGTATCATAAAGCCAAATCCGATTCCACAGGCACTCTTGAAAGGAAAATAATAGATTCAATATGTACACAGGAAACTATGTTTTTTCGTGACAATTCACCTTTTACACTCCTCAGGACCCGGATTTTGCCTGAACTGATTGCGCGAAAAGCGTCACAGCCGACAATTTTTCCGGCAAGCATCCGAATTTGGAGCGCGGCATGCTCCACGGGGCAGGAAATTTACAGTATTGCCATGGTTCTCAAGGAATTTTTGTTGAACCCGGCGAAATTTAATATCCAACTGCTGGGAACCGATATTTCCGAATCGGCTATATCCGGCGCCTTATCCGGCGAATACAGCCAGGTTGTTGTTGAACGAGGACTTCCCAAGGATAAGCGGAATAATTATTTAATTAAAAGCGGCCAGAAATGGAAGATAAGGGATGATATCAGGTCTATGTGTACTTTCAGAAAACACAATCTTATGGATTCCTTTAGCGGACTGGGCCGGTTTGACATCGTTTTTTGCAGAAACGTGGCCATTTATTTCCAGCAAGAAGACAAAGTAATGCTTTTCAACAAGCTCGCGGATATCCTTGAGCCAGGCGGCTATCTTATTATCGGTTCCAGCGAAGCTATTTCAGCGATAAATTCTAGATTTGAGCCCATAATTCATTTAAATATGATTTTTTATCAGTTGAAAAAATAAGCAGACGCCAGTTTAGATGTCGGGTTTCAGGTTTCAGTGTTCAGGTTTCAGTCTTTAGCGCAAACATCCTGACACCTGGTGCCTGAAATCATAAGTTAAAAATCACAAATTATGACCTTGCCGAGTATATAAGTATTTGACCATAAGTTTCCCAGCATAGCTCTCGCCGGGTTTGCAACCCGGCGCATTAGATGGCAGGTTACAAACCTGCCGCGAGCAGAGCGGAAAATACCGGAAAACTTTTGTCCAAGTACTTATTCGTAGCAAAACCTTCAGGAGCTTTTGAATGTAATGGAAACAGATCTTATTGTTGAAGACACCAGCTTTTTCGGTTTGATGATAAAAGATAAGCTCAAAGCCGAAACCGCGTTTGAGGCTATATGGGTCCGCAGTATGACTGAAGCGGTTGCGGTTCTTGACGAGGCCGGCAACAATTTTTTTGCCGCGATTCTTGATTTCAACCTTCCTGATGCGCCGCATGGGGAGATCGTTGACGAAGTTGTTGCCAGACACATTCCTGTGATCGTCTTTACCAGCGACCTGAGCGAAGAGGTGCGCGAACTGGTCTGGTCAAAGAACGTAGCCGATTATGCACTTAAGGATGATTCCCAGAGTCTGGATTACATCATCAGCATGCTTAACCGCATCAGAAAAAACGCTGGTATTAAAGTCCTGGCAGTAGATGACTCAATGTTATTCAGAAAAATTCTAACTGATCTTCTCAAAATTCACCGCTATAATGTGCTCATTGCATGCAATGGGGTTGAAGCCCTCGAGGTGCTTGAAAAACATCCTGATGTAAAACTTGTTATCACGGATTTCAGTATGCCGGAAATGGACGGTTTCACCCTGACCAGGAAGATAAGAGAGAGGTACAATAAGAATCAGCTTGCCATAATAGGGATTTCTTCAGAAGGCAAAAATTTACTGGCTGCCCGGTTTATAAAAAGCGGGGCAAACGATTTTATAATAAAGCAGTCTTTTCTCACCGAAGAGTTTTACAGCCGCGTCACCCAGAATATTGAAAACCTGGAACATATCCAGATGTTAAAGGATGCGTCTGTTAAAGATTTTCTCACTGGGCTTTACAATCGCAGGTACTTTTTCGATGTGGGCCAAAAATTATTTGCCAATGCGGCCCGGAAAAATCTAACCCTTGGCTGCGCCATGGTCGATATCGATCATTTCAAAAAGGTGAATGACATTTACGGACACGAAGCCGGTGATCTGGCACTCTGCCATGTATCATCAATCCTTAAAAACAGGATGCGCGAATCCGACATAGTGGCAAGGGTGGGCGGCGAAGAATTTTGCATCCTGGCGGTGAATATAAATGCAGAGAATCCAGGTGAACTATTTGAAGAACTTCGCAGGAAAGTGGCGGAGTATCCCATAGATATCGGCGGACAAAGCATAAAAGTCGCCGTCAGCATCGGGGTTGCCACAGAGCTTGCAAGCAGTCTTGATGACATGGTCTGTCATGCGGACAAACTTCTGTACAAAGCCAAAAATAGCGGACGCAACCAAGTTATAATAAGCGGTGAATAGGTGCATATGATGACAAGAAATAATTTGAAAATACTTGTCGTTGATGACAGTTCCCTGATACGGGGGATAATCCGGAATGAACTTGAGGCCGGAGGCTACCGGGTTGAAGAAGCGGTTCATGGGTTTGAAGCCTTGGCAAGGGCTTCTGAAATTCCACCGCCGGATCTGATAACCCTTGATGTTGAGATGCCCAAATTAGACGGTTTTGATACTTGTAAAAAATTAAGAGAAAAGCATTATGCCCGTTTTTTCACACGCAGCACGGATAACATGGTTCCGGTTATATTTGTGACATCCCATGACACTATCGAAGACCGGAAAAAAGGGTTTGAATTCGGGGCAATGGATTTTATTACCAAGCCCTTCAAAGAAGGGGTGATTCTTGAGGCTGTCAACAAGATTCTCCAGCCAAAACATCGCCTCAAGGATCTGACAGCCCTGGTGGTGAATGACAAAAGCGCTTCCCGGCACATGGTGTCCGATTGTCTGCGAAGAGAAGGGGTGACCACTGTCGAGGCCGTTGATGGGATTCAGGCTTATGAAATATTAAGCGGCCGAACGGCCGATATAGACATTGTTGTCACCGGGCTTCTGATGCCGGGCATGAACGGCGACCAGCTCTGCAAAAAAATTCGGAATCAACTCGGCCTCAAAGACCTGCCTGTCATTTTTCTACCGGTAGTTGATGATAAAACCGAATTGTTTGAACTGTTCAAAGCCGGTGCAACTGATTACCTGCTTCAGCCTTTTGTCATAGAAGAGTTTCTGGCCCGCCTGGTTGTGCATCTGGAAAGGGCCAGACTGAACAAAAGCCTTCGGAACACGCTTGAACAAGTTGAAGACTTTAACAAGGCTCTGGAATCCACGATTAAGCGTCTGACACACATCGGCGCGTCTATGACATCCGAGAAAAATCTGAATAAACTTCTCGAAATGGTCGTATTCGAGGCGCGGGACGCCACCAATTCCGATGGAGGCACTTTATACATTTTAAATGACAATCAACTCCATTTTAAAATCGTTCAGAACAAGTCACTCAAGAGCTACATGGGCGGCGAAACCGGTGAACCGGTGACATTTTCGCCAGTGAATCTTGAAGAAACAAATGTGTCGGCCTTTTGTGCGATGAGAAAAAGAATGGTCAATATTCCCGATGTATATGAAAACAGCGAGTTCGATTTTTCAGGGCCTATGAAATTCGACGCCGCTTTCGGGTATAAGACCAAATCCATGCTGGTACTCCCGATGCTCGATCGTTATGACGAGGTCGTCGGTGTATTGCAATTAATCAATTCAATTAATCCGGTAACCGGTCAGATTTGCGAATTTCCCCAAAATACGATCGAGATCGCCTATTCCCTTTCCTGCCAGGCCGCAGTCTGCATTGAAAATGCGTTGAGCTACGAAAAAATCGAGAAAAAGACAATTGCATTTAAAAGATTCGTACCCAATGAATTCCTCCGTTTTTTAAACAAAACCGAGATCGAGGATATTCAACTGGGCGAGGCATCCGAGGCGGAATTGTCCGTTCTTTTCTCGGACATCAGGTCTTTTACGAATATGTCCGAAGAAATGACGCCAGAAGAAAATTTCAAGTTTTTAAACAATTACCTCCGGTTTATCGGGCCGGTGATCGGTCAGAATAACGGGTTTATCGACAAATATATCGGTGACGCCATCATGGCCCTATTTGGAGGGAATCATTATTCGGGATCCCAGGATGCTGTGACGGCGGCTGTCAGCATCCAGGAAACGGTAAAGACCTATAACAAATACAGGCGATCTTCAGGTTATAACCCCATCACCATCGGAGTCGGTATCAATACCGGCAAGATGATTCTCGGCACTATCGGTTTTGAAACCAGGATGGACAGCACTGTAATCGGAGACACCGTAAACCTCGCATCCAGGCTCGAAGGGTTGACAAAGAAGTATGCAATCCCCATTTCAATATCATCCTTCACATTTAATTCTTTAATCCAACCGGATAAATTTCTACTACGCGAAATTGACATCGTTCAGGTCAAAGGCAAGCAAGAAGCTGTGACGGTCTATGAGGTCTTTGATAGCAATGAAGCGGCGCTTCGAGACGTCAAACTGGAAACCATGGATCGATATAATGAAGGAATTTCATTATTCAGACAGAGGAAATGGCGTCAATCCCATAATCTCTTTAAGGAACTTACGAAAAAGCTCCCCGCGGACAGAGTCGTTAAAATTTATGAAGAAAGAAGTCGAATATTTGCGGAAAAACCACCGGAAGCTGATGAAATGATTGTTTCGCGTTTCGATCATAAATAGTGATTCAATGAAAAAGTTCAACTTCGCGAAACCGTTCAGAAGCATAAGGAAATTAAGACACTGGATATTGCCGAACTTGTGGCGCAGAATATGGCTTGAGTCTATCTTTTTAAGGATTTGTATAACGGATTTGCATTTCAGTTAAACTCGCTGCCGGCCTTTAAACACTGACTGGTTTCCAGACCCCCTTGTCACACCAAATTCTTGAAAACTGTGACCCGGCCGGTAACACCTTGTTTGAAAGATCAGAGGTGTCAATTTTTATATCTGAGCCCCAATCAGGATCCCAGGGTTTAAGAATCACAGGTCAATTGGAACAAGGTATCAGATGCGACGATATGGGCATTCCCCAGGACCGGTTCCGGATTTCCTGTTTCAGTTTATTTAAGAACGGGGTCAAGTCCGCTCTTGACCTTTTTCGATAGAGATGATAATGAAACCTTATTATGTCACGACCGCTTCGTATTGCATATCCTAATGCATGGTATCATGTTATGAACCGCGGAAGGCGGGCTGAGGATATTTTTGCGGATGCCCGGGATTATGCCATATTTACTGAGTTGTTGAAGGAAACCTCGGAAATGTGGAAAATCCGGATTGCCGCCTATTGTCTGATGCCGAACCATTACCATATTTTGATCCAAACCCCTGAAGCAAACATATCACGAGGTATGCGCCATGTGAACGGAGTATACACTCAAAGATACAACCGCCGCCACCATTACGATGGCCAACTTTTCCGAGGAAGGTACAAATCCGTTCTCATTGACACTGACAGTTACTTGCTGCAGGCCGTTCGATATATCCACAGAAATCCCCTGCGTGCCGGATTGACGAAAAATATCGACGATTATAAATGGAGCAGCCATCAAGGGTATATCTCTATTTCCGGGAAATGGGATTGGCTACACAAGCATTTTATTTTGGTTATGTTGTCGAAAAACCGAAAGGATCAGTTGCGATACTACAAAAAATGGGTGTTGGCAGAGGAAGAAGATGAGGTCAGCAAAAAAATCAACGGAAAAAAATGGCCTGTGTGCTTGGGTCCTAAATCCTTCATTGATCGGATCAAAAAAGCATACGGGTCACAAAAAATAAGCAAGGAGATGCCTTCTGGCCGAGAGTTATTGCCGGACACGAATCGAATTCTTGAGATTGTATGCGAGTCTTACGAGGCAACTGTATCAGATATATTAAAACAGAGGCGCGGGAGAATGAACGAGGCTAGGAATGTGGCGATATATCTTACCAGGAAACTGAGGCGGGACACATTAAAGGAAACCGGTAACCATTTTCAAATCGACAATGATAGCACAGTCAGCAGCGTGATTGAACGTATGAAAAAGAAGCTGGCCGGGGATCAAAAACTGCGCATCAGATTGAATAAATTGGAAGAATCGATATTAAAGAGTCAAGAGCGGACTTGACCCCTTTTCAGGGATTTGCCGAATCGGCTTTTGTGCGCAATAATAATCTTGACAAGCAACCGCGTCGCATTGATAATGTATCTGATGTTCAAAAAATAAATTTGGTGGTGTTTGCGGTTGTCGGCGTATAAAAAGGAATAAAACAAAATGAACCAATCCCAAATTACCATACAGGCTATCAAACAAGCTAAAAAAGATCAACGCAAACTGGTAATGATTACCGCCTACGACTATCCTTTCGGGTTAATGGCCGATGAGGCCGGCGTGGATATTGTGCTTGTGGGTGATTCGCTTGGCATGGTGGTCATGGGACTTGACGGCACGGTTAAAGTCACCATGGAACACATGATACACCATATCAAGGCCGTGGTGCGAGGCTGCAAACGCCCGCTTGTTGTAGGGGATATGCCCTTTATGAGTTACAACACCTCTGTGCGGGACGCGATTATCAATGCAGGTCGGCTGATGAAAGAAGGCGGATGTGATGTTGTCAAGCTTGAAGGCGGCACAGACTTTGCCCCTATAGTTGCGGGAATTGTAAAGGCAGGGATTCCCGTCCAGGGACATGTCGGCCTGACTCCCCAGACGGCCAGCGCCCTCGGAGGTTTCAAGATGCAGGGCAAGGACGCCCAGGCGGCCAAACGAATCGTGGATGATGCCAGGGCGCTGGAAGATGCTGGTGTTTTTTCCATGATCCTTGAGGCCGTGCCGGCACCCCTCGGAAAAATCGTTTCCGAGGCTGTCAGCGTACCGGTTATCGGGATAGGGGCTGGCAGCGATGTAGACGGCCAGGTGCTGGTCACCCATGATATGATCGGGCTGTTTGATAAATTCACACCCAAATTTGTCAAACAGTACACCCAGATCAGGCCCACGATTATAGATGCCATGAAAGCGTATAAAGAGGAAGTGGTTAAAAAATCTTTCCCTGCTCCGGAACATTCGTTCAGCATGCCAGAGCAGGCGCTGGAAGAATTGAAAAAAATGATTCAGGACTGAGTTTCAGGGAGCAGAACAGCTTTCCGCCCATGATATAAAGCGGAAAAATGTTCTGCTTCCAACGTGTGCAGTATACCGATAACGCCGTGACATTGATCAGATGAACGTGGATAGGAGAGGAGAAACCACATCGTGATTGACCTAATTGTAAAAACCGCTAGCGAGCTTCTTCAAAAGGGAGAATATTTTGTTATTGCTTCAATCGTCAACCATAAAGGTTCGACGCCCAGGATCGCCGGGACGCGAATGATCGTGACCGCTGACGGCAAAGGTGTCGGCACCATCGGCGGCGGATTGCCAGAGGCCAGGGTGATGGAAAAAGCCAAAAAGATCATATCCCGCGAGGTGCCGCCCACATTTTTATCATTCGACCTCACCCATGAGGACACATCCTCCATGGATATGATTTGCGGGGGTAAAACCACGGTTCTGTTAAACCGTATTGTTCCTTCCCAGGAAAATCTCAATGTGTTCGAGAAATGGAAACAGACCTTGGAAAAACGGAAAAATGGCTATTTTTTAACGGTTGTGTCCGGCTCCGAACAAAAAATAGACAGTATTTCGCATTGCGTTATCGACGCTGAGGATAACGTTTATGGGGCGGTTCCCTTGGCTGCTGATGCGCTGGCAATTATAAAATCCCAAGCTCGTAAATCACAATTCAAGTGCGTACCGATGGTTAACACCGTGGTGATCGTCGAACCGGCGTCCAGACCGAAAACTGTCTATTTTTTCGGAGCCGGGCATGTGGCTCAACCCACGGTTCATCTGGCTTGCATGACAGGATTTCAGACCGTGGTGCTGGATGACCGGGCAGACTTCGCCAATCAGGCACGATTCCCGGAGGCCAATGAAATTCATGTGCTGGAAAATTTTGAAAAAGCGTGCAAGGACATTTCGGTGGATGCGGAATCCTTTATCGTCATTTTTACTCGCGGCCACCTTCACGATAGAACCGTTCTGGCCCAGGCGCTGAAAACCGATGCAACCTATATCGGCATGATCGGAAGCCGTAAAAAAAGAGACGCCATCTACAAGGCGCTGATGAATAGCGGATTTAAACAAGAAGACATTAATCGGGTACACTCGCCCATCGGTTTGGCTATCGGAGCGGAAACGCCTGAAGAAATCGCTGTCAGTATCGTGGCAGAGCTGATCGCTTGCCGCGCCAAAAAGATGATCAATGAAAGCTGAAAAGACTGCGGCGGTGATATTGGCCGCCGGGCGTTCTTCGCGGATGAAAACCTTCAAGCCGCTTTTACCCCTTGGTGAAACCACAATCCTGGAACGGGCCATACGACTTTTTCAGCGCAACGGCGTCAGTGATATCCGCGTCGTGATCGGACATCGGGGATCGGAACTCAAACCGCTTCTTACCAAACTGAACGTCAAATGGTGTATGAACGCCAAGCATGCATCTGGTATGCTCTCTTCCGTGAAATGCGGTTTGAAAGACTTGCAATTTCATCATGACGCGTTTTTTATCCTTCCGGCGGATATCCCCTTGGTTCGTCGGCAAACCATTGTCGATTTACTGTCTGCGTTTCAGACAGGTGCAAAGCGGATACTGTATCCGTTATTCCAAAACAAACGTGGCCATCCGCCCTTGATCGACAGGGAATATGCGCCGGAAATTATTTCATGGGCCGGTAAAGGCGGGCTTCGATCATTCCTTGGCCAATACGAGATCAATTCCCGAAATATTCCGGTAGCGGATCAATATATTCATTTGGATGCGGATACACCCCAAGACTATCATCGGCTCTTGACCTTTTATGATCGGTATGATATACCGACAGTTGCTGAATGTAAGACCCTATTGGTGAAAAAATTCGGAACAAAAAGAAACATAGTGGCCCACTGTCGCGAAGTTGCAAGGCTGTCCTGTTTCATGGGACGGGCATTGCGAGACACCGAATCCCCGGTGGATTCAGACCTCATCGTCGCAGCGGGGTTGCTGCACGACCTGGCCCGAGATCAATCTGATCATGCCGCTGTGGGAACCGCGATGCTCCGGGATATGGACTATCCTGCCGTGGCGGACGTTGTGGAAACACATATGGATATTCGCGTTCCGGATGAAGGGTTGTTTTCTTCTCGGGAAATATTGTACCTTGCAGATAAATTGGTTGATGGTGACCAAATAATTTCGCTGGAAAATAAATTTAAGGATAAAATGTCGCGCTATGAGGGGAATTCAAATGCGCAAGAAGCCATCACCCAAAGGTTTGCCAATGCGGTCAAAATACGGGAACGTTTCGAAGCAGCGGTGGGAAAGCCCTTGGATACGATTTTAGAATCATATTTGATCGAAGGCGGGGATGATATATTTGATGCGGCATGGGGAGATTGAAGGAAGCGATAAAAAACGCTTTGTGGGTCAAATTGATCTTCCCCTAAATTCAACCGGGATGAAACAGGCCCAAAGGTGGCGTGAAAGACTTTCTTCCGTTGCGTTTGCCCAAATTGTCAGCAGTGATTTGGTGCGTACGCATGAAACGGCACAGATTATCGCCAAACATCATACCGCTACGGTTCGGGTGATGCCCCGATTACGCGAAATTAACCTTGGAAAATGGGATGGGCGGCCCATGGCCGCTATTCGCCGCGATTTCCCCGATGAATGGCAAAAGCGAGGAGAACGGATAGATACGTTTCAGCCGCCGGAAGGAGAGAGTTTTCGTCAGCTAGCCGATCGGGTGGCACCTGTTATTGAAAACCTGGCGGCGGAAATAAACGGGCATATTCTTATCATCGGACATGCCGGCGTGAACCGGGTGGTTTTATGTCATGCTTTGGGGATGCCGCTGAAAAATCTGTTTCGTTTGGCACAGGATTTCGGTGCGCTGAATTTAATTGATATCCGAGACGGCAAATGGCGGGTTGTGGTAATGAACCTGCAAAATGAAACTGTTATA
>JAOZRC010000437.1 GCA_029940345.1 Desulfobacterales bacterium | reverse complement strand
TGAACAGATCGAAAAAGTGTTAACTACTTTAGCTGTCTTATGAAGGATGCCCAAAATCCTTACTAAATTAAATCCTTGTAGATCAGCGAGGAAAGTGTAAACCACTTTTAATCTTATATGAAGGATGCCAAATTTGGCATCCTTCATTTTCTGGTTAACAATTCGGAGGAGTGCTGAACCGAAGGTTTGGCATTTTGCGCTTGCCTATGCTAAACCTTCGGTTCAGCACTCCCTGGTTAAGTGTAAACTACTTTCAGGGTAAAATGAACGATGCCACAAATTTGATATTATCCGCTAAACTGACAATTGTGTCAATAGATGAATCAAAATTTTTTAACGATTTTAGTGTGGCATGAATTGACTATCTGAAAATCTATGGAAAGTGATAATACCATTTGTGTTAAATAATCGCCCAATATAAAATAAGAAAACACTCTGTTTTGGCAAGTTGTTCAAAAATTGGATTGGAGTTTAATTTTCGCAAATGGTATAAGCGAAAGTAAAAAAATAAAATTGATCCTTCACGCTTGACACACACTCGAAATTTTGTAATTTTCCAACATTCTTTAAAATGTGGTTAGAGGTGTCAGGCAATTATTCGCAAACGCCATATCCTGCCATCCGGATTATTAACTATCAATAGACATTAACAAAAGGATAAAATGGGAACAGACTCTGCCGATAACTACCTGTTCAAAGCGCTAAACGTTTTTCCACGTAAAATTGCTGTTATTTCTCCGGATTTTAAAATATTAGCCACGCGAGGTAAAATTATCGGAGACGAACAAAATAATTTTATCGGACGAAAATGCCATGATGTCTTTTTCAACAAAAGAGCCCCTTGTGAAGATTGCCCTACGAAACAGATTGGTATGGAGCAAAAACTGAAAGTAGGGCAAGTGTTGACGGGTAAGCTGGACGAAAAGAAAATGCCTTGTGTTTTTTCATACCCGGTTTTTGCAGACGGTCAAATTGAAGCGTTTGTCATGATGGATTTCGGACTCCCCCGATTGAATCTTTTGGAAGAAAAATTAGAGCATACCAACGCCCTGTTAGGAAACCTGATTCACAGTTCGGTTATCGCTGTTATTGCCGCTGATATGGATGGCAAAACGTTGATTTTCAATGAAGCCGCCGCGCAGATCAGTGGCTATAGCATTAAAGAGGCGCTTCAATCCCTTGACATCCGGGATGTCTATCCGGGAGATGGCGCCCAAAAAGTGATGACCAAGCTGCGTAGTGAGGAATATGGTGGCAAAGGCATACTGAAATCCTACAAAGCGGACTTCAAACGTAAAGACGAAGAAATCATTCCCATTGCCCTCAATGCCGCCATCGTGTATGAAAGATGGAAAGAATTCGCTACCGTCGGCTTTTTTCATGATTTACGTGAAGAATTAAAAATAAAAGAAGAGTTAGAGAAAACGCAGGTTCAACTGCTTCAGGCTGAAAAAATGGCCTCCCTGGGGAAATTGGCGGCGGGCGTCGCGCATCAGTTGAATAATCCCCTGGGAGGCATTACCCTGTTTACCAAACTCATTTTAGAAGAGTATGAACTGGAAGAAAATCTGAAGGATGATTTGCACCGTATCTTAGAAAATGCCCAACGATGCCGTGATACAGTGAAAGAACTATTGGAATTCAGCCGCCAAACCCATTACTTGGTGCAGCCTCAGGACATTAACAAGGCACTGTCCCGGACGCTGTTTTTACTGGAAAATCAGACCCTGTTTCATAATATTACAATTATTAAAAATCTGTCGCCTGAACTTCCTTTGGTTCCGGCCGACATCCAGCAATTGAATCATCTGTTTATGAACATTATCCTCAATGGTGCCCAGGCGATGGATGGTAAAGGCCAGTTAACTACTACCACACGTTTATTGCCTGATAAAAAATGTGTTAGCATTGAAATCGCGGACACCGGGCCGGGAATTGCGGAAGATGTGCGGAAGCATCTTTTTGATCCGTTTTTTACCACCAAAGAAGAGGGGAAGGGCACCGGGCTGGGGTTAAGCCTGGTTTATGGAATTGTCCAAAATCACGGTGGAACGATAACGGCTGAGAACAACCCTGATAGTGGCGCTAACTTTATAATTCAATTGCCTTTGACAAAAGATGAAAACATAGGAGATTAATGTGGAAAATAGTCCGGAGACAATTAAAGTGATGGTGGTTGACGATGAGCGCGATATTCGCGATGGCTCCGCCAGAATCCTGAAGCGTATCGGCTTTCAGGTTAAAACCGCTGACCGCGGTGATAAGGCGTTGGAAATGCTTGCCCTGGAGTCCGTGGCGATCCTTTTGCTTGATCTGAAAATGCCGGGTATGGATGGAATGGATGTTTTCGAGCGTGTGCGCGAAATGGATGCCTCCATATTGGTCATTATCATTACCGGGTTCGCCACAGTCGAAACGGCCATTGAAGCGATGAAAAACGGGGCTTATGATTTTATTCCCAAACCGTTTGAACCAGATCAACTGCGTATCGTAATGAACCGGGCCTGGGATAAAATCCGGATGATGCGTGAAGCTGAAAGACTGGAGCAGGAAAAAAGCCGCACCCTGACCGATCTGGAGCAGGAAAAAAGCCGCATCCATACAATTATAAAATCACTTCCCGACGGGGTCGTTGTGACTGACACACAGGGACAGGTCGTATTGATGAATCCGGCCTTCAGACAACTGCTTAATCTTGATCCCGCTTTGAAGCCGGGGAACCATATAGAAGAATATGTTCCGGATGAAGGGTTAAGCGACCTGATTAAGGACATATCACGCGGCGCCCATGTCGATTTTGACGATATTCCCAATTATGAATTCAAAATCGGATCCGATAAACATCTCCTGGCAAAGGGGCAACCGGTTCTGGGCGACCGCAATGAATGCCTGGGTGCGGTTGTCAACATCAACGATATTTCGTCTATGCGGCTTTTGGACCAATTGAAATCCGAATTTGTTGCCAAAGTTACGCATGAACTGCGTTCGCCGCTGTCCACCATCCATGAACAACTGGCCCTGGTTATTCGTGATATGATGGGGGACATGCCCGATCAGGACCATCATATTTTAGCGCGCGCCAAGGAAAAAACCCAGGGATTGATCTCTTTGATTGGCGATCTCCTGGACCTTTCCCGTATTGAAGAGGGACTGATCTGCCATGCTCCCAAGCAGGTCCGCCTTGATGAATTGCTTCGCAATATCATCGATTTCCTTCAGGCGCAGGCCAATAACAAGAAACAAACGCTTGTGCTGGAAGCCGGCGTCGATGAAATCCCGGAGCTGATCGCTGATCCCATTGCCCTGGAAAGTATTTTCGGCAATCTGATCACAAATGCGATCAATTATACGCAAGATGGTGGTGAAATTCGGGTGCGGATTGATCTGGCCGGAATAAATATCCGTGTCGCGGTGACAGATAACGGATTTGGTATCGAAGCCCGTCACCTTGAAAATATTTTTGAACGGTTCTATCGAGTTAAAGATGATAAAACGCGTTTTGTGACCGGAACCGGACTGGGACTTCCGATTGTGAAGGGGCTTGTGGATTCAATGAATGGTATGATCAATGTAACAAGCACTCCTGGAAAAGGAACTGCCTTTACGGTTCTGCTGCCGATGTAAAGTGCTTCATTAAGGAACGCGCATTAAATAAATTAACATATTAGGCATCCTTCTTATGATGTTAAAAGTGGTTTATACTTTTCTCCGGAGTGCTAAACTTACAGTTTAGCATTGGCGGGTACCGAATGCCAAACTGCAAGTTTGGCACTCCTCCGAATTGTAAACCGGAAAATTAAGGATGCCCAAGATTATTTGTCTTTGAATCTGTCTTCTGCGTTGCGTAATTGAATGAACCCATACAACCCTCGAAAAACAGAACTCCAGGAAGCCTTAGAATATCGAATTTTGCACGGACTTGCGTGTGAATGGAAAAATGCGTTGTGGTTGTTAGATCGCAACCTGCGGGATGCGTTGCGCCAACCTTTTTTTCGTTTGCACGATTATAAAACCCGATTGGGGAGCTGGTATTGCGTAAAAAATGAAATCGGAATCAGTCGTAGTCTCGTGCTTAACCATTCCTGGGATGCGGTTGTCGAAGTGCTGGTGCATGAAATTGCACATCAAGTTGCGGATATGGTTTTCCACGCATTCGGTGAACCGCCCCACGGCCCGTTATTTCAAAAAGCCTGCCTCATGCTACGCGCCAATCCCAAAGCGTCCGGTGCGTTTCCTGCCTTGGACGACCGTGTAACGGACAAACCTGCGCATACCGGGGATAAAATCCTGATGCGCGTCAAAAAATTGATGGCGCTGGCCGAAAGCCGCAATCGTCATGAGGCCGAAGCGGCCATGGCCAAAGCGCATAAACTCATCGCCAAATATAATATCGAACTGATTGAGCGGCATACGCCGCAGGATTATCACACTGTTTTTATCGGGCAGCCCGCATTGCGCCATTTTCGCGAGGAGTACAGACTATGCCATTTACTTTTAGACTACTATTTTGTCAAAGGGATATGGGTTCCCGCTTTTGTGCTGGCAAAGGGTAAAATGGGACGCGTGATGGAGATCAGCGGAACCAGGGAAAACCTGCAAATTGCATCTTATGTGTACGATTTTGTAAAAAATTATATTGATGGACGCTGGCACATCTATAATCAGGAAAAAAAATTAAACCGCTATCGCAAAACTGATTTTGCTGTGGGCGTCATTGAAGGGTTTCGCGACAAACTGAATTTGCAAGCCCATACGAAAAATCCGACTGAATCATTAGCATTGCAAAAGGTTGATGACCCCTTATTAAAAGCTTACTATCACGATCGCTATCCCCGCATCGGAAGTTTCAGCCGCAAGACGCCACGCACCGACGCCAAGGTGCAAAACGATGGCGTCCGTATCGGACAAAAAATGGTCATTTCCAAAGGAATTGCCGAACACAAGCAGGGTGTGAAACTGATAAAGTAAGGAACAGGAATTACGTATAAACTTTGGCAACCAGCATAAGGCGGGACACTTTGGTGCTTTTGTAGCGCGGGAAGCTGTCCCGCGTTAGCTTAAACGTAGGGATTGAAACCAATAATATGATATTGAATTTATCAGTTTCAATTAATTCAATGGGTTACGTATCAACTTGAAACTTAACACTTAAAACTTGTAACTGACGAGTAAAGTATATA
>JAOZRC010001010.1 GCA_029940345.1 Desulfobacterales bacterium | reverse complement strand
TAGTTAATAAAACTTGCTGTCTAAATTACGAAGAACTTATGACTGTCGAGTTATTTATAGAATGTTTTTAATACTGTAAAAATTTAACACACTGAAGAATTTTTGTAAATATATTATTCCCGCCTTTTTCCGAAGCTCTGACGTCCCTCTATAATAGGGGTGCCGAAGCGTTATGGAAAGCGTTCCAAAGTCAGAGCGTTGAAACAAGGCCGTAAACCGTAAGTTCAGCGCATTCATTCTGTTATTTCAATCGTTAAGAAAAAATTTAAGCATTGCCTGGCACAGTGGCGAAGCCGTTCTGCGCCGGTCCCTGATGAGATAGAAGTGCCGGAACATCCTAAATTCCTTTAATCTCACCGCTTTCAGCATGCCCGCGTGGACTTCCGTATTAATGGCGCGTAATGAAATCACCGAGATACCTAAACCTGCTTTGACACCCTCTTTGATCGCCGTGGAAGAACCGAAGCGCGCGACAATCCTACCTGGCATTTTGCCTTGTGCGCCATATTCCTGGAAATAGTTTTGCATGATTTTAAGCGTTCCGGATCCGGTTTCGCGCATGATGAAGGGCTCTTCCGACAGTTGCCAGATTGAAACGGCTTTTTTTCCCGCAAAAGGATGTTTAATCGGAACGGCCAGGATCAACTCATCTTGCCAAAGCTCATACTGTTCAAGATTATGATGCTTGCTTTCATAGCCGACAACGCCCAATTCCAGCGCACCATCTGATATACGGCGGCAAACCTCACCGCTATTTGAAATTGTCAGTCTTACAGATACATGGGGATAAGCTTTGGCGAAATGTCCGATTTGTTGCGGCAGAATGTATTCTCCCGGTATCGTGCTGCCGCCAAGTAAGATTTCACCTTGCTTCACACCCAAAAAATCGGCCATTTCCAGACAGACGTCATTTTTCATTTGCAGCAACCGCGTCGCATGCTTGTAAAGCAGATCACCGGTGGCAGTGGGCGTCACCTGCCGTGCCAGACGATCCAGAAGTTGAGCGCCGATCATCTTTTCAAGCGTAGCTATTTTTTCGCTCACGGACGGCTGCGTTAAATAAACCGCTTTCCCAGCTTTGGAAAAACTTTTCAATTCCACAACTTTACAAAACACTTCGAGTTGATGCAGGTTGAAATCAATGGAAGTCATTGTCGTTATACTTTTAATTGAATTTTTTCGACCTGTGCGGTAGCTATCATATGTAGGGTGGGCAACGTTCTTCCACGGACCAGATTTATAGCTGATACCAGGGTGTCGCATCGGAAACAGTTTAAAGCGATTAACTTTGCCCACCATTTTTAATGAATCGGTGGGCAAAGGCCGTTTCCTTTAACAAAGTACGTCGCTTTACCTACTGGTCATCAATAAACCAGGTGAGTGCCAAAACATTGCCCACCCTTATAGTTGGTCTAAAGTGATTTTTAACTGTTTTCCTTGTGCGTA
>JAOZRC010000436.1 GCA_029940345.1 Desulfobacterales bacterium | reverse complement strand
AGTGCGTTAACGCCGATCAGGCGATCCAAAATTGTCGGTCCGATGATCGCCCGATACACAGACAACAGCATTAGTATTCCCAAATAGATGCCGGTAAATATGAAAATCGGTTCCATTATTCTTTAAATACTTTCGCGATTTTGGCCTCCATCACACCTGGCAATGGCAGCCCCGATTGCTTATTAATACAATGCACCGCAAATTTACCCCGCGTCGTAACATTGACAGTAATGGTTCCGGGAGTGAGTGTAACAGAGTTGGCAAAAGTGGTACGGGCAATGTCACTCTTCAAACGACTTTCGAATACGATGATTTGGGGATCAATTAGCTCCATCATGCGGGGATGGAATGTCAGATAGAGCACGTTAATATTGGCCAGCAGGATCTGATATAGAAGCCAGGGGATGTAGCCGACAAACCGCAGCCAGCAAATAATCAAAGCTGGTTTTAATTCTGATGGAAATAGCAGGTCACTGCTTAAAAACGAGACAATGAGGCAGGAAACAAATCCAAGAGATAAATGAAAAGCATCGAATCTTCCGGAAAAAATCACCCAAAAGCAGGCCATAATCAGAAACGTCAGAATAAATGGGACGGTAGCGAGGCGCTTTCGACCGGCTTTAGGTGGCCGTTGGCTCTTAGGCGCCAGACGATTTTGATTATCATCAGAGGTCATTGGTTCAATAGCGGCCAATTTATAAAGACATTCAGATACTCAATTTCACTGCGTTATCAGTCGGAGATATATGGAGATATATATTATAAATGGTGTATGCCTGATCTTAGCTTTGGGCCTCCCTCTATCCTTGTGAAATTGATTATCTGAACGTCTACACGCTTCCTATTCACAGATTAATTTGTAACTTGCTGATTTATACCCTTTTATTTTTTGAATATGAAAGCAAAGGATGCGGCTCTCATAATTTTCGACGTACTGTTTGAACTCCCGTTTGGCTTGGCAGAACTTTTTACTCCGTAAATTTTTTATCAGGTTATCCGTATCATGCGCGCGGCCCTCACAAATAATACTGGGCCCATCTCCGATTAAAACTTCCCATTCCTGGGCAATCGTTATGCCCATTTCTTCAAGAATCGGATAGAATTTTTCGGTGGTAAAGCGCCCATACTCCTCTTTTTTAGCACCGATCAAATTCCACATTTGGTTAAATTTAATCGTGTCGTGATAGACATCGGTGGAATACGAAAAATTTTTACCAGTTTTGACAAGCACTTTGGTTTTATAGTTTTTCACATAATTGAGCAGTTCAGATTTTAATGCCTGATACTTTTCATTCTGCAAAGCCTTCTCAATAACTTCTAAATTGTTGCTTGCGCTTTCTAAGATAATTTCACTATAGGCGCCAACTATGACATACCATGCCGCTACAGTATGCATGTCCAAACTATTCACTCCCGGAATAAATTTTTTAATGATGAAGTCATTATATTCCTCGGTTTTTTCAGGAATAATCGTCCAATAGTGATCAAATTTTACAGTCATAGACACCTCCTTAGATAAAAAATGTTTTTTAGGATTAATTTTTGGCATCTTTCATTTACCAGGTGACACTTTAAGTTGTCATAAAGGAGTACAAAAATTTTTTCGTAGTGTCCGTCGGGCTTCAGTGCGAAAAATGATTTCCGCACTCCTTTAAAAGTGTAAACTACTTTGAGCCAGATATGAAGAATGCCTAATTTTTTTAATTAAACCCCCGGAAAATTTGGATGAAGCCCAGCGGACAGAACCGTTTCTTCTGCTCCTTTTTGTATTTTATAGCATATTATCCCATTGTGCGCAATAAGTATTTATACTACAATGTCATATTTTATGATTTATGATTTTCAGTTTGACGGTTTCGTAAAAGTCTTAAAATCACTCTCTGGACGTAACCGTTCACATCCCCCCTGGTTCCCACGCTCCGGCGTGGGAACCTTATCGTCAAAGCCACGTTAATTCAAGGTTACAGCGCAGTACGTTCCCACGCCGGAGCGTGGGAACCAGGTCGGGTGGGGAGTGAACGGTTACCTCTGGACGAATTTGAGCCCGTTTAATTTGGATACAAAGTTGATTTTTAGATCTTTTACGAATCTATCAATTAAGACATTCCGCAATTGCTTGCAAATATCTGTGAGTTGGGATGTGGGCCATATACAAATGTTCGTCTGATTGCTCAAAAGCGGCCAAATTAAGTTTATCCGTTGCCAGTGTCCCCTGGCGCGTTACCGTGTTAACTAGAAAGAGTCTGGTTAGCCCAAGCGTAAAAGATCAGGAGTTGTGAGTGTCGATTTCTACCCATCTGAAGAATGTCCATATTAAACCGACCACTTCGATCTGGCGATCATGATTATGGTTCCGTATATAATTATGGTGTCAGAGATTCACGTTTGATTATTTCATCCGACGGGATTCCGGGGGGATACCATACCTAAGAGCCTGTTTGGAAAATCGTGATCGAAGCGAAAAAGTGTGAGAACGCTTTTGCAGCCGATTTAAAACTTTTCAAACAGGCTCTTAGCTTGATGTATTTGGAGTAACGCTGATGCTATTGCGAATATCCCATTTTGAGGGCGGCGTCCATCTTAACCCACCTTTAAAACCGTAGGCTCGGTACAAATAATAAATTTTTACCGGCTTTTCAACCAAATCGGTGGGAAAATAGCACCAGTTACGGGTAACATAATGGCGGTAAATCTTCATCTCTTCGGGAGGTTCAACACGCTCAAAAACCTGATTCAACAATTGTTGAAGGTTTGCATTTCCGGATACGCCGACGGCATCAAAGCCGACCAGTTCTTCATCCTTCCACCAGTAATCATATACATTGGGACGGTTCCATCTGTTGATCGAAACGGTTTCCGGTCGTCCGGGCGTATAAAAGGCCAGCTCACTTGCAATTTGATAGCGCAGGCCAAAAAGAAAGGTTCTGTTGGGATCAGGCATTGCGTCCATGAACACACGCGCTTTTTTCCCAACTTCAGGCCATCCGGTAATCTCAGTAGCCGTTCGATCCAGTTTCACAGGAATCGGCAAAAAAGGTGCGGCGGTTTGGAGTAATACAACCGCACTGATTAAAAAAGAGATGACTATTGCATAAGGCCATAATATTCGCCCCCAACTTTTGCGTTTGAAAATCAGCTTCGCCCGAACGCCAAAAAAAGCCGCTGTCAGTACAGAGGTCATCAAATACGCGGCTCCGGGCCAATTGCCATAAACCCGGGTATGAAGACTTAGGAGCGCAAAACCCAAAAACATGGGAAAAGAGGTGAAAAAAAGATAGGAATAGATCCACTGACGATCAGATCGTTGTTGAAACAAGGCTGACGGCCAGGCGCTAAGAACAAGCAAAAATACCAGGGGGGATAAAAGCGCTGCTTGAGAGCCCAGATATTCCGCAAAATACTTAAAGTGCAACGCAAAATGATCATTGGCTCCGCCGATAAAGGCAACATGGCGAAATGAATTAAAATTGTTGTTTAAATTCCATTGGATAACAGGCCAGAACATTAATAATCCGAAAAGAACGCCGATATAGGGCCAGACACTCAATAAGCGTTTGCGATGGACCCGCGAAAAAAGCCCGTAGCAAAACGCGCAAGGTAAAAATACGACCATCGTATATTTACTGAGCATGCCAAATCCGAACCAGATTCCTCCCATCAGCCACTGGTGTGATTTACCGCTATCGTAGGCCCTTGCCACATGGTAACACGCCCCTGCCCAAGCTGCGGCTTGCAGCCCATCCGGCGTTGCCAAAAGTCCACCCAGGTAAAAAAGCAGGATTGATTGGGACAAAAGGACAGTTTTAAATCCGACTGATACACCCAGCCACCTTCGGGCGATAAAAAAAAGGTAAACAGACGCCACGGTCATGGCAATGACCGACGGCAAGCGAACCGTGATTTCCGAATGATTCAAATACCAGGTTGACAGCTTGATCAGCCATGCGATCATGGGCGCCTGATCATGATAACTCCAGGCCAGATGGCGACTCCATTGCCAATAATTGGTCTCATCCGGCGACAACGGGAATAAGCCGGCATAAAAAAGCCTGAACAAAGCGCTTCCAAAAATCAAAACCCAGGCAATTTTAGTATAATAGTTTCGATCATTAATTCCCATAACGTACAATTACTGACAGTGATTGTTAAAAGTCAAGGCTAATTCCGCCCAAATCCGGTTTTTTTATGCTTTTTTGCTGAAATAGTAAAAGCAAAATATTGACATTGCCGATAAAGATGAATTACAATATAGAGTTTTATTCAGCAAATTTGAAGTTTCAAGTTTAAAGTGCCTGAAGTTAAGCAATTTTGCCATTGCCTTAAACTGTACACTTCAAAATTCAAACTATTCACTGTCGAGTTCATTAAAACATAATGAAAATCAATTCAATCATCAATCGTTATCTGTTCGTCGAAATTATCCTTCCCTTTGTCATCAGTGTTGCGTTTTTAACTTTTATTTTTCTGATGACTAAAATTCTTGAAATTACGAAAATGATTGTAAATTACAAGGTGAGTTTGGCGGACGTTTTGTTAATGTTAGTTTATTCAATGCCATTTTTTCTTGAGTTTGTCATTCCGATGTCAGTGATGATGGCTGTTTTATTAACCTTTTTACGGCTATCCGACGATAACGAAATTATTGCGATGAAAGCGGGCGGTGTCAGCACTTACCGGCTTATCCCCCCGGTTTTATTGTTTTGTATCATCGGTGGGGTGTTAACGGCGTTTATGGCGATCTACGGTTTGCCTTATGGAAGATTGGCTTTTAAAAAACTGGCAACCGAGATTGCCATGTCCCATTTTGATGTGGCGGTGAAAGAGAGGACTTTCAATGATAGTTTTAAGGACGTCATGTTATATGTCAATAAAATCGATATAAAATCGAAAACCCTTATTGACGTTTTTATAGAAGACCGCCGCACTGAAAATGTTGTCACCACCACTATTGCGCCGAAAGGAAAATTATTCAATGTCACCGATAAACGCGCGCTCCATCTGCGGCTTTATAATGGCGTTATCAATCAGGTTGATCTGAAAGCCAAGTCGGCGTCGCCAACTTCGTTTCAAACCTATGATCTGAGCCTTGATCTCAGGAAAGCGGTTTCTTCAGTCCGACAAGGTCCGAAAGATGAAGAAGAGATGACGCTGGCCGAATTGCGCCATTACCTCAAAACTGACACAAAAAAAAACT
>JAOZRC010000435.1 GCA_029940345.1 Desulfobacterales bacterium | reverse complement strand
GGTTTGTTTCCTGGTTTACTATATGCTTCTGTCAACCGGTTGGGTGTTTGGTGAGTCAGGCGTTTATCCGCCCCTGGTCGGCATGTGGGTTCCGAATATCGTGATGGGATCACTAGGCCTGTTTCTGCTGGTGCGTACAGCCAATGAAAAGACCATCAGTTTAGGTTTTGTAACGCGTTTACTTGAATTTTTAAAGCGTCGTATGGCCAAACGATTATCAGATGCGGACGAAAAAGTGGAATCGCAGGGTTCCGGATGGCGTGAATCCGGTTCACCACTCTTTTTTCGAAAATTGAGACGTCCGCTTGACAGTCTCGATTATTCACTGGGTTTGAATAACCAACTGCGCTCCTGGCAGACCAAATACCTGTCATGGAAAAAAGAACGCGATCGTCAAATAAGCCGCCAGGCTTATGCGCGGGCGGAATATTCATTCAAAGATGCGGCGCGTAGAACATCTTCCGGAACTGCTGAAAAGCCAAATACCAAAAAAAATATCGGATTGCGTATAAAGGAACGGTTGCAACGCGACCATCGGTCATCTCATAAATGGAGTGACCCGATGAAAAATTCGCAATTGGAATACAAACAAGTCACCGACAAGCCTGCATCAGGACACAACGGATGGCGCTTTCGCCGTAAAAAAAAGGCCCAAAGCGAACTGGCCGCCACCCCGAACAGGCTCTCGCGCAAACTGATTATCAGCCTGGTGGGAATAAGCCTGATCATTATCCTTTATCTTCTGGTGAATATCTATTCACCCCGACTGGTCCTTCTCAATTCCAAAATGAACGCCTGGATTATGAAAATAAAGCAACAGCCGAAGCAGGATGAACCTGTTGAAACGCCGAAACATCCGGACAAAAAACCCTTTCAACTGAATACTGTGCAAAAACAGTTGGCGGCGTATGAAAAACTGGCAATTGATACGGAACAGACAATCGACCGGTTTGAACAGTTTGAATCTTTCCTGGAACTTAAAATGGGTTATCTTGATCAAGAGTTGGATCGCCTGCTTATTATCAAAGAGGGCGCTTCGGCAACGGATCCGGGAATGCCGCAAACATCCCCGCTGGAACTGTCCAATGAAATCTTTAAACCCCGTTATCATTTAGTAAAACGGGGCGAAACTCTTTATGGAATTAGCCGTCGCTATGCCTTGACCGTTGATGAATTGCGACATCTTAATCATTTGAGCGCCGATGATGTAATCAGCCCCGGCAATATTTTTATTATTCAAAAGGAAAGATAGTTTTTCAAGTTACAAATTTCAAATTACAAATTACAATAATTGGGCATCCTTCATTTTCCGGTTTACACTTTCCTAAAACTACAAGGATTTGGTTTAATAAGGATTAAGACTGTGATTATCCTTTAGGTTCAGGCATATATGCCAATGAACAATATTTGCAAAATCCTTGTAGATCAGCGAGGAAAGTGTAAACTACTTTTAATCTTAGATGAAAGATGCCCAATAATTTATATGAACTTATGAAGAAATAACTTAAAAATGTCAATTATTAACAAATATCTGACCAAAGAAATCATCAAATTGTTTGGCTTTATTCTGATAATGGTCGTCGGAATATACATTATTGTGGACTTCCTGGAAAAAATTGATGATTTTCTCGAAGCCGGTCTTTCTTTTTCCAAAGCATTTACTTTTTTTGTGTATAAAACGCCTTTTATTGTTGCTCAGATCGCACCGGTAGGCATTCTTTTGGCTGTTTTAATCGTATTTGGCCTGATGAACAGGAACAACGAGATCATTGCACTGACAAGCAGTGGCGTCAGCACTTTTTATCTTTTAAAACCCGTAATAATAATAGGTCTTCTTTTTACAGTGCTTCTTTTTTTACTGTCCGAAGTGCTTGTGCCGATTTCGACTGCGAAAGCCAATCGAATTTGGCTGGGTGAGGTCCGTAAAGAACTGGTGATAACAGCGAAAGCGGAAAATATTTGGATCAAAGGAGACCGGCTGATCTCGCATATACGCTTTTTTAATCCCATGGAAAAAGCGATTTTTGGTATCACAATACATAAATTTGATAAACAATTCAGGCTGATTGAGCGGATTGACGCTGAAAAAGGATTTTTTAAAGACGGCCAATGGTGGTTCTATGAGGCGTTGGTGCAGCAACTCAATCCTGAACGGGGTGATTATGAATCTAACCTTTATGACAAAATGGCGGCCAAATTTGATTTTCTACCGGAAGATTTAAAACGGGTAATGAAAAAATCAGAAGAAATGAGTTTCACCGAATTGGCTGATTACATGCGTAAGGTTGAAAAAGAAGGGTACGACGCCACGAACTACCGGATTGATCTTTACGCCAAAATTGCCTTTCCTTTTGTTTGTATTATTATGAGTTTGGTCGGCGTCAGCATCGGGATTCGTCGTCAAATAGGAGATGCACTGCCCCTGGGCGTCGCGCTGGGAATCGGAATTGCCTTTCTTTATTGGATTTTTTACAGCTTTTGTGTTTCTTTGGGATACGGTGGTATGATGCCGCCAATAATCGCGGTATGGACTGCGAATTTGATTTTCTTTTGCCTTGCAATCCTGAACCTGTTGTATGCGGACTAAATTTCTCCTGTTTATATACAATTTTCTGATTTTGTCAGGGCTGATTTTGGGCGGTTGGCTGCTTCTGCCATTGATATTGACCTCTTCCAAACGCCGCCAGACTTTTTTATACAGACTCGGAATAAAGCCGCCTTCCGCTAGCAAACACAGCCAATTCTTTTTGCCTTCCAAACCGATTTGGGTACATGCCCTCTCGGTCGGAGAGGTTCTTGCGGCGTTTCCACTTATTCAGGCATTGAAAGCCCGTTTTCCGGAACGCCCGCTTATTTTTTCCGCTTCGACTCAAACCGGATATGAAATTGCTGTCAGTCGCTTGTCTCAGCAGGTTGTAAGAATCGTTTATTTCCCGTATGATCTCCTGTTTTGCGTTAAAAAAATTGGCAATCAGATTGATCCGGCATTGATGATAATCATTGAAACGGATATCTGGCCTAATTTTATGCATTTCATGCAGACACGCAATGTTCCGGTTATGCTCGTTAACGCCCGAATCTCTGAAAAGGCTTTGTGTACCTATTTGCGCTTTGGTTTTTTTACCCAACTGATGTTTGGCGCATTTACGACGGTTTGCATTCAATCGCAGGCCGATTTCAGCCGTTTTATCCGCCTGGGTGTTTCGCGTGAACGCTTGGAACTATGCGGAAACATAAAATTTGAAACCCAGGCAATTCATAGTGCCGATCTTCAAATAGATTTTTTCAAACGGCAACTGAAAATCCCTGCCTGTTTTGTTAAATCGGGTCTGAAAATTATCGTTGCGGGCAGCACCCATCCAGGTGAAGAAACAATTATCCTGGATGCCTGGAGACGCCTGAAACTGACCGAACCGGATACACTCCTGGTTATCGCGCCCCGCGATCCGCATCGGGCTGCATCTGTTGGCCGATTGTGCCATGATGCCGGTTTTCTTTCAATGCCCCTGACACAAAGGCAGAATGACGGAGATTCGGATTCGGATGAGATTTTAGATGTTTTGATTGTCGATACCATCGGAATGTTAAAAAAGATTTATGCAATCGCCCATATCGCGTTTATCGGCGGCAGTTTGGTTAAGTGCGGTGGCCATAATCCGCTGGAAGCGGCGCTGTTTGCCAAACCGATTCTATTCGGACCCGATATGAGCGATTTCGCATTAATCCATCATAAATTGTTAAAAGCCCAAGCCGCCCTGCAGGTACACGATGCTGACAGCTTATATAATGCTTTTAGAAAATTATTAACCGATGAACCCTATGCACGAATGATGGGGCAAAACGGATATCAGTTGTTAAAGGAAAACAGGGGCGCAGTCGCCAAAACGGTTAATGCGGCGGTCAGGTGTTTGGCCGACCCAATTTAAAAGCTGTAAATAGAATGCCAAAACCTGACCGCAAACTATCGACCCGGATTCGCAATATAATCTATCATAATAGAGACTTACCGTGGTTTTCCCTGGGAACACCGCTGTTTTTTCTATCGTTTCTATACAGAATTGGCATTCAATTAAGAGCGCACAGTTATCAAAAAGGATGGCTTAAAAATCACCGCCTTCCCTGCATCGTTATCTCCATTGGCAATCTGACTGTCGGCGGAACCGGTAAAACGCCGATGACAATCTATTTAGCAAATTTGTGCCAACGGCTCGGCTATCGAACTGTGATTGTGTGCCGGGGATATAAAGGTTCAGCCTCCGAACAAGGCGGCATTGTCAGCAATGGCCAAACCATACGAATGAATTATGCCGATGCGGGCGATGAACCCGTAATGATCGCCTATCAACTCGGTGATATCCCGGTTGTTATCGGACGGAGTCGCTATAAAGCCGGTTGTCTCGCTATTAGCCGGTTTACACCGGATGTGATTATATTAGATGATGGGTTTCAGCATTTAAGCCTGGCACGTGATATCAATATAATTCTTTTAGATTATGCCCGTCCCTTTGGCAATACCCACCTCCTGCCAAGAGGCCCGTTGCGCGAGCCGGTTCAGGCTCTGAAACGCGCCGACATCTGTATCTTTACGCGTTGTGACAGCAAACTGTCAACTGACCATGACAAGGTTAGGCAAAAAATTAATTTCCTACGCGGCCGCCGACCGCTTTTTAAAACGGTCCATATCCCGATGATCAGAGGCATTATTCCAGCCGGAACAATTTCGCCTGCTGGCCTGCCATTTACAGACGTAAAGATTGAAACTGAAAACATCGCCGTCTATGGATTTTGCGGATTGGCGAATAATGCTGATTTCAGGATAACATTAAAACGGCTGGGATACCAAACGGTCGGTTTTTCTGAATTCCCGGACCATTATGCTTACACAGACAGGGATATTCGTACGATTAAAGCGGCAGTGATTGCTTCCGGAGCCAAATTGATTGTTACCAGTGATAAAGATTACACCCGTCTTGACCCCGAAATAACATGGCCGACAAATCTCGTCGTGATAGGCGTTGAAATAAAATCAAAGGGGAACGACAGCCTGTTTGATGACTATATTAAGCGACGTCTTGTGGCACTAAAATCTGAAATTGCTTGATAGCAATGCTAACTTGTGGTATTTTTAATTCTACTTTGGTAAATTGATATGTAGACTTCTGAGTTGGTCTGTCAAGAAGAAATATATTTCAGC
>JAOZRC010000434.1 GCA_029940345.1 Desulfobacterales bacterium | reverse complement strand
AAGATCTGAAATGGGTTATTAAAATCTGTGCCAAAGAGCTGCAACTCTGGAGCTATAACTGGACGACGAACTTGAACATTAAGGCCATTGAAATGTTTAAGAAAAATGTCGAATTTGTTAAAATGGATAAAAAAACCATCATCGCTTTTAAGAAAACAACCGACGCCTATCTGGATGAACTCAAGAAAAAATATCCGGATGTTAAAAAGGTGCTCGAATCACAAGAAGCGTTGATTCAGGATTTTGCCGAGTGGCGCGAAATCCGCTCCGGAATCACACCATGGCCGTCTAAAACCTTTATTGAAGGTAAAACCAACGAATAACGGAAAGCAATGGACGGATGCGCAGGCGTTACGATGCGCATCCGTTTTTTAGCTACCAACAAGCCGGGACACTGATGAAACGCGGAAAGCTGCTGCGCGTCGTTCATAACCGTTTCAGGGCGGAAGTGGCGGAACGGCTTTTCGTTTTATTTTGTCCCCCCTTGTGTTGGCAGCCCGTTTTTTAATTTTACGAAATCCGGGGAAGCTATGATTGAAAAACTATCCGGGCAAATTGACGCTGTCAGTGAAAAATGCGGGCAGGTCTGCGCCCTCTTGATATTTCCAATGGTCGGTGTGGTGGTCTATGAAGTGATTATGCGTTACGTTTTTACTGCGCCCACTTCGTGGGGGTTTGAGTCAACCACCTTTATTTACGGAATCCACTACATTTTGGGTCTGAGCTATACCCAGTTACATGACAGCCATGTTGCCATTGATATTTTTTCTTCCAGACTGCCTTCTCGCAAAAAGGCTGTCCTGAGCATCATCACCAGCGGTATGCTCTTTTTCCCGACTTTTGGCTGCATGACCTATTTTTCGTGGGTGTATGCGATATCTTCCTGGAAAGAATGGGAAAAGCTTTCCACCAGTTGGGCGCCGCCGGTATATCCCTTTAAGACTTTAATGGCGGTCGGCTTCACCCTCCTGCTGATCCAGGGCTTTTCAGCGTTATTAAAAGATATTCTGATACTCAAGCAAATAAAGGAAAAAAACTGATGTCGCCGGAGATATTAACTATCCTGATGTTCGGATCGCTGATCGCACTCATTGCGCTAGGCCATCCGCTGGCCTACACCCTGGCAACTGTGGCTGTGCTGTTCGGTCTGATTGACAATGGCTTTAACCTGCCGGCGCTCTTTGATATGTTCGCCAATAATTCCTGGGGACTGATGCAGAATTACGTCATTGTCGCCGTTCCCCTGTTTATTATGATGGCTCAGGTTTTGGATCGTTCCAAAGTGGCGGAAAAATTATTCGAATCCCTTTACATCGTCCTCGGTGGTTTAAAGGGAGGCCTGGGGCTGGCTGTGGTGTTCGTCAGTACCGTTTTTGCAGCGACGACCGGAATTATCGGCGCTTCGGTGGTTGCCATGGGTCTTTTGGCGGGACCGGCGTTGATCAGCAAAGGCTACCAGAAAGAACTGACCTCCGGAATTATATGTGCTTCCGGCACATTGGGGATTCTGATTCCTCCCAGCATTATGCTGGTTATATATGGCGGGTTAACCGGATATAAGGAGACGTCGGTAGGCAACCTGTTTGCAGGGGCCATTTTTCCCGGATTAATTCTAGCCGCCTTGTATTTTCTCTATATCACTATACGCTGCTACGTTAACTCCACATTGGGGCCGCCGATTCCGGAAAGTGATCGCACCCATACCGCCCGTCAAAAATGGGCGATGACGTTAAAATCACTGGTTCCCCCAATGGCTTTGATTCTTACGGTAATGGGCGCCATTTTATCGGGTGTCGCCACGCCCACGGAAGCGGCCGCGTTAGGCGTTGTGGGTGCCATGATATTGGCATTAGCCAATAAAACGTTTAACTGGAAGGTGCTTAAAGAAGCCGGTCTGGCCACTTATAAAACAACAGCCATGATTATGATGCTTTTCATCGGAGGCAAATGGTTCAGCACTGTTTTCCTGAGCATGGGCGGCGGCGATGTGGTGGCGGATTTTCTGCTGGGAACCGGCTTAAATCGCTATGTCGTTTTATTCATTATGATGGCGATCGTTTTTTTTATGGGCATGTTTATTGACTGGGCCGCCATTTTATTGGTAACGGTTCCGATTTTCACGCCGATTGCCATGGAACTGGATTTCAACCCGTTGTGGTTCGCTTTGCTTATGTGTGTGAACCTGCAAACCTCTTTTCTGACGCCTCCGTTCGGCTACGCGCTCTTCTATTTTAAAGGCGTCGCTCCGCAAGAGATTTCGATCTCCCATATTTATCGGGGAATCATCCCGTTTGTTCTATTACAGCTTATCGGATTGACTTTGATGATTATCTTTCCGGATATCATCACCTGGCTGCCTTCGATTGTTTTTGGCGGACAATAAGGGAGGTGTTTATTGATACGGAAACCTCGTCCAAAATCACTTAAGACCAACTTGTAAATCAGAGAAGAGCTAAAAACAGAAAGGAGGGTTTTTATAATGCCAAAACAAAACGAATCACCCTACGTTTCTCATGTTTTTGTTTGTACCAATGATCGTGGCGGAGAAAGAAAATCGTGTGCAGACAATAACAGCCAGCTTATTAAATCTAAATTGAAGGACGCAGTTAACGAGAAAGGCTGGAAAGGAAAGGTCAGGGTTTCCACTTCAGGATGTATGGGGCTTTGCGCCAAGGGCTCCAATGTGATGATTTACCCTCAGAAGGTATGGTTTTCCGAAGTTTTTCCTGATGATGTGGATGAAATCGTGTCTACCATTGAAGGTGTCAAGACAAATGATTGATCTTATTCACTGAGGTTATCCTAAAATTAAGCCAACGCTCTACGATAAGAATTACCGACAATCGTTGGAGCTAATTCCCAAAGGCAAAGCGGGCAAATTCGAACTGGCCCATCTGGATGCGATCTTCCTTGATGAAATCGGAAACCTTCCCCTGGAAATACAGCCAAGCTCCTGCGAGTGCTGGAACTGAAGGAATTTGAAAGGATTGGCGACAATAAGTTAATCCGCTCGGACTTTCGGCTCATAGCGACAACCAATCAAAATTTACTGGAAATGATTAAAAAGAAGTGTTTTCGGGAAGATCTGTTTTACCGTATTAATGAGAAAGCATAATCTCTAAGAGTGGAGATTGGCCATGAATTTACGCATCATTGACTTTTGACATCAGATGACAGGCATCGGCCACGATCAGGTCGGCATCCAGTACCTGACCCGGTGAAAAAGAACTCATTGTCTGGCCACGGAAATTAAAAGATAGTGGGCCGTGACCAGCACGTCTTACCCGCGGACCGATCACCGCTTCCCATGTTGCCGTATCACCGGTCAAGGCGTTGAAAAAACAAAGGTGGAACCTGTTTCCAAGCGGGGAGCCTGATACTCATAAAAGAGTTTATCATGGGACCCGATTTGCAATGTCGTCATACTTTTTTCCTCTGCATGTCATATTTACACGTTTGATTGATTTCGCAATGCTTTACGAATGATTTTCCCTGTGGCGGTCATGGGAAGGTCTGACACGAATTCAATTTCTCGCGGGTATTCATGGGCGGCCAGTTTGTGACGGACGAAGTTCTTGATATCATTTTCGAGTGCCCCATCGGCCGCAATATTATCTTTAAGGATGATAAACGCCTTGATGATTTCGGTACGCACCGGATCGGGCACGCCGACTACCGCCGCCATGGCCACAGCCGGGTGCCGGATCAGACAGTCTTCTATCTCGCCCGGCCCGATGCGGTATCCGGCACTGGTGATCAAGTCATCTTCTCTTCCTACGAACCAGACATAGCCGTCCTCATCCTTGACACCGATGTCACCGGTCAGGCACCAGTCACCGATAAATTTGTTTTCAGTGGCTTCAGCATTATTCCAGTACTCAAGAAACATGACCGGATTGGGCCTTGCGGCGGCAATGTTCCCCTGGGTGCTGGGAGGGAGCACCTTTCCGCTGTTATCGACGATTTCGACATCAAAGCCGGGGACAGCCCGACCCATTGAGCCGGGACGAACGGCCATGATAGCAGCACAATTGCACACCATCAGGTTAAATTCAGTCTGACCGTAAAATTCGTTGATTTCCACATTCAGGGCGGACTTGCCCCAATGGAATAATTCTTCACCCAGAGTTTCACCGGCGCTGGCGATACTGCGAAGGGCAAACTGGTACCGGCGGCGGGTCGCAGCCGGCACCTGTCGCATGAGCTTTAAGGCCGTGGGAGGTAAAAACGTGTTCCGGATATGGTGCTTGGCCATGAGATGAAATGCAAATTCCGGATCAAATTTTTTAGCCCGAAAGGCCACCACCGGCATACCGTGATGCCAGCTTGGAAAAAGCACGTCGATCAGACCGCCGATCCAAGCCCAGTCGGCCGGCGTCCAGAAAACATCCGCTTTTTGGGGAAAGAAGTTATGGGGAAATTCCACTCCCGGCAGGTGTCCCAAAAGTGTTCGATGGGCATGCAGCGCGCCCTTGGGAGGGCCGGTGGTACCGGAAGTATAGATAATCAGGGCCGGATCGTCGGCGCGTGTCCTGACAGGTGTAAATTTTTCGGAGCCTTTTGATAAGGCGTCCCAGAAATTGATTGCGCCAGTTCTGGTTTTGCCGTCGATAATGAAAATTTTTTCTAACTGTGGCAATTCATACGCAATTTCATCAATTTTGGGCAGGCTCATTATATCGGTGACCAGGCATTTGGCCCCGCTGTTCCCCAACCGGTATTTTAAGGCATCGGGACCGAAAAGGGTAAACAAAGGGATAGCGATACCACCGATTTTATAGGCAGCGATGTGGGCGATGGCAGTCTCGGGACATTGGGGCAACAAAATCCCCACCCGGTCTTCACGAGTCATTCCGGCGGCGGTCAGACAATTGGCGAATTGATTGGATAACTTGATAAAATCATCAAACGTGTATATATCCACCCGGCCATCTTCCGTTTCGTATATCAACGCCTTTCGATTTTTGACGACGGCGTGCTTATCACAGATATCCACACCGATATTGTAATATTCGGGGATTTGCCATGAAAAAGAACGATATACCTCATGGTAGGTTTTTGCTTTTTTAAGTATGATTGTCTCCTTATTGCCAGCTAGCCCGTTAGGATTGGGGACAAAATAACTTTTCCATTCGGAGTGCAAGCTTCAGCTTGCGTTGCTATCGAGGCAAACTGAAGTTTGCACTCCTTTTCTGAAAATGG
>JAOZRC010000433.1 GCA_029940345.1 Desulfobacterales bacterium | reverse complement strand
TAACAAATTATTAGGAGGTACCATGAAAAAAATCTTTATTATCATAATTTGTCTATTATCAGGCAGCGTCATCGGTGCGACAGCCCAGGAAAAAACAGTCAATCTCGTTTCGTTGGCTTGGCCGCCATACTATGATCAATTCTTGCCTGACTATGGGTTATCTGGTAAAATCGTTGCTGCCGCGTATGCCAGTCAGGGATGGAAGGTGAATTTTTTTGTAAAAGCCTGGGTGCAATGTTTGGAAAAAGTTAAAAAAGGCGAATTCGATGCCGCCCCCAATGCCTATTACACCGACGAACGCGCCCAAATATATCATTACTCGGATCCTTACCTCGAATGTCCGATTGTCTTTTTCAAGAGGAAAGATCAGCCGATCACCTGGAAGAATTATGAAGACCTGAAGCCCTATCGAATTGGTATTATACGTGGTTACGCCAACCCGGAAGCCTTTGACAAGGCTGACTTCTTAACTAAATGCATCGCTCGGGACCCCGTGCTGAACTTCAAAAAATTGCTTTTAAAACAAGTTGATTTGGTTGTTTCGGAAAAATTTGTCGGCAACCATATCATTCTGACGAAGCTGCCCGATCATGAAAAAAAGCTCTTTGAACCAATCACGCCACCATTGGATACGATTAAATTATATGTCATCTTTTCTAAAAAGGCGCCGGGCATTCAACCTAAAATTGATGCTTTTAATGCAGGCTTGGAAATCATAAAAAGCAACGGGACATTTCAGCAGATCGTTTCTGAATACGGGGTTAAAGAGTAAAAGGCTTTAAGTAAGAATACTCGTCAGTTTCAAGTGGGTGCATTCCCAAAATGGCAGAAATCAGATAATTTCGAAGGAAGCAATATTGATTCAATCAAAAATATCAGCCAGTTATAATAGTCAATGGCGCAAAAAATATATTATCATAAACCTGGGGTTGAAACCCCAGGCTATATCACTTTGCCGCTCTGCGGCATAACCTCCCCCATGAAATTATTGTCGGTTAAGGTTCCACTTTCACCGTTAATTTTCACAGTCATTAACGCATCTTGCCCCAAATGATCGCCTGAGTGTCCACCGCTTTTTCGATCAACCCATGTTTCAACGCAAAATCAGCAAATGTTTGCCAGCGGCAGTTGTCAAATTGTTGCGTTTTCGCATAATAAGGTAATGTTAATTTAAAGGCGGCAGTTTCGATTTTAGGGTCCGCTTCAGGAACGGCCTTGAGATAATCGTTCAACGCCAGATTAGGATCAGCGTGCATTAGCGTCATCGCCTTTCCGATGATATTGATGAACTTGGCAAGCGTTTTTTCCTTTTTTTCTAATATTGCCGGGCTGCTGACAAACACCAATTCATCATAATCGGGGATGCCGTATTTTTCAAGTTCAAAGTAGTCCGCCAAAATGCCTTTTTGCGCCATTGTCACTGTTTCATAAGTTTTAAAAGGTCCCATGACGGCGTCAACTTTGTTAGCGGTCAAAGATGGCACAATGGCAAAGCCCACATTGATGGCCGTATAATTTTCGATATGATTGAGTTTGGCAAAAGCGGCAAGAAGCACATCCATCAGACCGGGCACCGTATAACCGATCCGTTTGCCCGTCAGATCCTGAGGCGTTTTAATCCCTTTATCTTTCAAAAAAAGCAGCGTCGTTAACGGATGTGCCACCAATCGGCCAATGGCCATAATTTTAATTCCCCGAGAAGCGGCCATGATGGTTTGCGGCTGGTATGAAATGGCGATATCAGCTTTACCGGCGGCGGCCAATTTGAGAGCGTCGGATGTTCCCGACGGACTGATAATATTGACTTTCAGTCTCTGCTCGGCAAACATCCCCCGTTGTTGGGCCACATAGATGGGCAAATGATCGACATTGGGAAACCAATCCAACATTAAAGTCAGCTTGTCTTGCGCCGCTGCCGGACTGGCTAACATGACAGCCAAAATTCCTGTTAATATAAACCGTTTTACATTTTTCATCAGTTTCTATCCTTTTCTGGTATTTTATTTTCAAATTTCCATCGCACTATTTTATTTTCTAACCATCCGACAATAAACCACAAAATTATCCCCATTAGGGAAAGCCATAAAATTGCGGCAAACACCAGATCCGTTTGCAACCGGGCGTTAAACTGAATCATCAGAAAGCCCAGACCTTTTTGAGCGCCCACCCATTCGCCAATAACGGCGCCGATAGTAGCCACAGCCACGCCGACTTTCAGACCGGCAAAGAAATGAGGCAGCGCCCACGGCCACAAAAGAAGTCGTAAACTTTGCCAAAAGTCAGCTCCCATGAGTTTAAACAAGACACGATACTCACGATCACAACTCTTAAAGCCTTGCAAAAGATTCACCGTAATCGGGAAAAATATAATCACAGCAGCCATTAACACTTTGCTGGCCATGCCGTACCCTAGCCAGACCACCAAAAGCGGCGCAATTGCAAAAACAGGCACCGCTTGCGAAGCGATCAAAAAGGGTGACAACGCTTTTTCGACGGAGGGATGTGCGAACATCAGGATGGCAAGGGGTACCGCTACGGCCAGAGAAATCAGGATGCCCACCAGCACTTCCAAAGCCGTGACGCCAGCGTGGGGCGCTAAAAGCGCCGAACGAGTTATTGCCACAGTTAGGATTCGACTGGGAACTGGCAAAATAAAATCTTGCACTTGGTAATACCGGCAGGCACCTTCCCACAGAAATAAAAACAGCAAAATCGCCGCCATCGAAAAAACGGCCGGATACTTCATCTTATAAATCTTCCTGTAACAATTCAAGCACATGCTCTTTTAAGTCTATCAAAAAAGGATCATTCATTCGACGGGGTTTCGGACTTGCCAACGTGAAGCGACGACGGATTCGCATGGGCGCTGATGTAAGAACGATAAGTTCATCGGCAAGTAGCAGGGCCTCTTCAATATCATGGGTGATCATTAAAATACTTTTGCCAAAATCGCTTTGAAGCAGAAGCAGGAGGGATTGCAAACTGTAACGGGTAATCGCGTCCAAAGCGGAAAGCGGCTCATCCAACAGCACCAGGTCATATTCAAACATCAGGGTGCGCACCAACGCGCAACGCTGACGCATGCCGCCGGACACTTTATCCGGACGATAATTTTCAAAACCCGCCAGGCCCAAACGTTCGAATAATCCCCGCGCTTTTATTTCGGATTTCACCCTATCCGCTTTGCCGATACGGGCCGGCAGCATGGCATTTTCCAATAGTGAAAACCATGGCAGCAGTAAGTCTTTTTGCTGCATATAGGCCGCGTTACGCCCCACATGATCAACCCGATGCTGATTCCAGGTAATTGCGCCGTTGTCTTTGGGGACAACACCGGTGAGCAGATCGAAGAGTGTGCTTTTGCCGCAACCGGAAGGCCCGATCAATACCGTGAAACCGTTGGGGGAAACTGTTAAATTAAAATTTTCTAAGATAGTGAGGTCATCAAAGCGCTTCGTTAGGTTTACAACCCGGAGTATGGAGATTCCCTTGTTTGTATTATGCTCGGAAAGAAGGGAAAAAGATAGCGAATGATTTTTAGCGATGGCGTCCACTTCCCTTCGCCGGAATGATCCGGAGCAGGTTCCAGGGGTCGAGGCGCAGGCCTCCTCTCAGCCGTTAAAGACAGACTCCCCCAGTGATTAAAGGCCGCTTTGGTAGCATTGATTTCAATCTTTGTCAATCGAACATATCCGAATTATAACGCGTCGATTTCATGGATTTGACAATAAGTTCATTGTTATGAACTACAAATTCTACTTCGTTTTCGAAACCACATTGTGTAATTATGGTTTTTGGGATACGGTTTCCTTGAGAATTGCCAATTTTAATGATAGATGCTTTCATATTTTTCACACAAGGAAATCTATTTATAATATGGTATTTCTGCCAATTAAGCCATACCAAAACATATTAAATTTAATGACTTACTGTTATTGAAAAAAATTGGGCCAATGGCCAAATAAAAAGCTCGTTCTAACGCTCCGGCGTTGGAAACAAGACGACGATGAACCCCTACTCCCCTTTATACACCGGTTTCCGTTTTTCCCGAAACGCAGCCAACCCTTCCAAACGGTCTTGCGTCGGTATTGTCACCCAATAGGCATTGGATTCAATAGCCAGTCCGGTGGCCAGATCGGTTTCCATACCGTAATTGACAGCGTACTTGGCCTGTTCGATAGCAATGGGTCCTCCTTCACAGATCATGGCCGCCATTTCATAACTTTTATTTAATAATTCCTCTTTTTCACAAATCTGATTCACAAGGCCAATCTGAAGCGCTTCCTCGGCACCCACCCGACGGCCAGTGAAAATCAATTCCTTGGCTTTGCCTTTGCCAATTAAGCGCGGCAATCGCTGGGTGCCGCCAGCGCCGGGAATGATTGCCAGGCGTGTTTCGGTCAGTCCCAGTGAGGCGTTCATTGATGCGATCCGGATATCAGACGCCAGCGCCAACTCCGTGCCCCCGCCAAACGCCGCTCCATTCACCGCCGCAATCACCGGTTTGTTCAGATTTTCAATTGATGTGAACAGATTGCGTATCGTAAAGATATATTCTTTGACCTGCATCGGGCTTAATGTCACCCGCTCTTTCAGATCAGCGCCGGCGCAAAAGGCCCTGTCGCCCGCGCCGGTGATAATAATCACACGGATTTCAGGGTCAAAGCGCAACGCTTCTATTCGCGCTTTAAGTGCTTTCAGTAAAGCGAAATCAAATGAATTCATTATTTTCGGACGGTTCAGCGTTAAAAGCATGACACCGTTTTTTTCTTCTGCTAATAGAATTTCTTCTGCCATATTGACCTCCTTTTAAATCAATTTATCCGTATTATGAATTACTTTTTAAAAGAATAATGCATTATCCTGTCTTGCCAACGTCTAGGGTCCCTTTTCATGTGCATAACAGCGATTACAATTATGCGGTCTTTGCGTATTTGATAAATAATCCCATAAAGGAAATTGCTTGTAATGCAGCGTCTGTTGTTTCGGGATATCTTTGGCCACGCAAGGAAATCTTAAAATACGATTAAAAGTGCATTTTACTTCTTCTGCAAACTTAAAGCAAAATCCTTGGAGGGTGCATTCCCAAAATGGCAGAAATCAGATGATTACGAAGGTGACAATATTGATTAGATCAAAAATATCAGTCAGTTATAATAGTCAATGATGATTAATGAAAAAAAGCCCTGAAAGGGCGAACTTTTAAAGCTCAG